>JAADCY010000052.1 GCA_013154205.1 Thermoproteota archaeon
AGGAAAAAAATCGCCAAGACTATCGGGTAAAATAGTTACCTTGGTAGTTGTGGCTGGTGGTGATACTTTGTACTAAAATGTAACTTTTTACAAAAGTACATGAGTATCATGGATGACTTTCACACTTTAGTTAAATGTTACTTGTTAGTAATGGGTATCGTTTTGACAAAATATGTAAGTATGTTGGGGTGGATAAGTTGGGATAAGGGAGTGTTGGATGGGGAGCCATAGTGTGTGAATAGTATAATAGCCCGTATAGGGTACGGGGTACTGGATTAGTAGGGGGAAAGGCTTAAATCTTTGACGAAAGAAGAGTTTAATGGTGATGCTATGTGCTGAGGATATATTACTCAGATGAAAGGATGGGTGGGGTCATAAGAGAGGTTGATGTTCTTGGAATGGATGCTATGTACTATAAAGATGCCAATATGATTCATTGGGAGATTTTGACAGGGAATAGAGAGATTGGGAAGCTTGAATTTGATATTGGGGTTTACAGAGACGTTGTTAAAGAACTAATGCTTAGGTATAAACTGGGGGATTTGAGCATTTCTGACCTTAATAAGCTTAATCAGAAGAATTTTAAGCTGATAATGGATATGTGCAGTTTGGACATAATAAAATGGTTGTTGGATAGAGTTTTTGGGGAAGTACAGTATAGCATAGCTTTGTATGACTTTAAGAAGGATGATTATTTGAGTACTGATGACATTCTGGATGTCAGTGGCTTTGTTGTAAAGAACGTGGCTGAACTATTCCTCTATTCGACAGTACTGCCCTACATGAACGACGAACTTGACGAGAGGTCAGTAATAAAGTTTATTCAGGCTAAAGGTGTTGATGCTTTCTTGGAGGAGATGAAGAAGAGGTATAAGGTTGAGGAGAAAGAAGTACAGATAAATGTGGAGAGGATGACTCCAGAGATGATAGATGAGGTAACAGAGATGGTTAAGGAAAAACCAGTGTCTATAGAGGAAATTACCATGGCAACGGGCTTACCAGCGAGCACGGTTAAGGAGATTCTTAAAAGTGAGGGTGCAGTTCAGGATAAGAGGACTGGAAAATGGTATATTCCGTCAGAGACTAAGGCTGACGAGGCGTACAAAATCCTCGTGGACTATGCCACTATGGAGAGAACGTCAATTATATCAGTCGATGACGCTATCAGAGTACTGACAGAGGCTGGTTTCACGAGTAATGAGGCGTCAGCGTACCTTAGCTATCTAAATAGTGAAGGGAGGATAGAGATAAGAAATGGGCTTGTGGAGATTCCAGAAGTTAAGAATAGGCTCATGCCGACAGTAGGGAATGAAGAAGAAGGAGAAAGCAAGGAGTATTCGGCTCCAGCTCCTTCTAAACCGAAGATGAACAAAACAGAGAAAGAGAAACTGTTTGATGAGGTTAGAAAGATTGCACGGGCGTACGTTGAGGGTAAGATAAGTGTAGAAGAGGCTATCGACGTTTTAGTAGAAGGAGTAGATTACTTAAACAAAACGACGTATACTTCAATGTGCAGAGTGTATATGAACACGATTAGAGACTTATCAGCTGAGAAGTACGAGGAGATAAGCTCTACGATTAAACGGGCCTTTGGCACGGTCTCTTGTGCGAAACTGTATGATAAGATAAGTGCTATAGCGGCAAGAGAGAAAGCGGGTGAATCTGATGAGGAAAGAGAGTCAGAAGAACAGCCATTAGACATTTTCGGCATGCTGAAAGAGTTAATGGGTGGTGGTAGTGAACAGTCGTAGGCGCATACATTTTGGCAAAATGTTACTTTTTATTTTTATGTATCTTTTTGCAAAAACATGTGTGTATGAAATATGAGATAGGTGGTTAAGATGGTAGTGGGGGGAATCGATGTATTGGCCGTGGCGTGGAATTTGGTACCACAAGGGGGTGCTGATAGGGTAGCGAGTTTGGTTGCGAGGTTTTTGAATGATTATTCAGGATTTACTGCTCAATATGGGTGGCATGCGGCTCTTTTTAGGTTTAAGCATGCTAAGATGATAAATAATCACACATATATTCGTAGAGTAGTTGATGAGGCTAAGCGAAGGGGCTTACCAGTCATAAGCACTGTGCATGGCATACCTACAGCTCCAGAGTACTATGCATGCCAAGGATATACTCTGAGAAACTCTGATGTGGTTGTAACAGTTAATAAATGGCTTAAGAACTTTGTAGTGGATACTTATGGTGTTGATAATGTAGTTGTAATTAATAATGGCGTTCCTACTCATTTGATAAAGAGACATGGGATAGTGAGGAGAGATTTTGAAGTAGTGGGCTATCATGGAAGGATTACTAAGAAAAAAGGGGTAGATAAGTTAATAGAAGCTGTTAGGCTAATTAGGGAGGAGTACCTTAGGGATGTACGATTGTACTTGCTTGGATGGAGGAGTAGGGAGATAAGGCTTAATTATCGGTGGATTAGGTATTATCGGCCTACTGTACGAGATAAAGAGATAGCGGAGTTCATTGACAACTTAGATTTGGAGGTTATGCCTACACAGGAAGACCAACAGCCACTAACGGCTCTTGAGGCGTTAGTTCGGGGAAAAAGAGTTTTGATAAGTAAGTTAGAGAGTTTAGAGGAATTAGATGGCTTTGTGGAGTGGATGGACGTTGATTGTAGTCCAGAATGCATAGCAGATAAGATTATGGAGATTTTAGATAAAGAAGACAAGGATGAGGATAAGAGGACTAAAAAGGCCATAGAGCAGTTTGGAATAGAAAGAATGATTAGAGATTATGCTGAGGTCTTTCAGAAATATACGCATACATTTTGATAAAACGGTACTTTTTAGTTTTATGTAACATTTTGCGAAAGTATGTGTGTATGATAAGATTTTTATTTAGAACTGCCGTACAAAGAGTAGGTGATTGCTATGGTTGGTGATACTGAGAAATCGAAGGTTGAAGGAAGATGGACGATAATAATTAGGGATGCTAAGACGGAGAAGGAGATACAGCGGATAGAGAAGAAGAACATAATAACGAATGGTGGCAAGGCGTTTTTTGCGAGGATGTTGGCAAGTCCGTGTGTTAGGTTTGATACGGGTGGGAATTATGCAGGTAGGTGTCATGCGGCGTTGGTAATGGGTACTGGGACTACGACACCAACGGAAAGCGATACTGGTCTTTCACAGCCAGTAGATGCCACTGCTAAGCTTTGTAGCATCTCTCATGACAATAACGAGACGACGTACTACGTTAGATATATGCCCGAGGATGCAAATGGGTACACTTATACAGAGTTAGGAATCTATGATGGCTTGCAGGGTGGGGCTGACAAATATAGTTCTGGTGTGCTAATAAATCACCTACAAATTTCACCTGCAATAGAGAAAACAAATGATATACTCGTGGATATTTATGTAACAATAAAGTTCTTGTGAAGTATGCTACGGTGAGGTGGGTAGAACGACTCAGAAAATCTATGGTAGTTGGTGGACTGTCAAAGAATTTGTTGAAGGAGTTAGGAATTCGTTTACATGGATTAGAAAGTACGATAGTGTCGTGTTGACAGATGAGTCGTTCTACTCACCTCTATCTGGTGGAATTGAGACTTTTTACCTAATTTTTGTTGGCCATGTAGTTAGAGCGTATATTTATCAACCACAGAGAGTTAATGATTATGTTGTTGTGATTCCTCGGAGTAGATATGTTCTAAAGCCCGAGGATGCTGAGGAAGCAACGGACTTTATGTCGTTTCGGTACGGTGATAGGTGGATAGTCCGAAAAATGGACACGGTAAGTGAAGGCGATTTGTATCGTGATAAGTTTGCTAATCTTGAAATAACTGTTAAGTTGGAGCCTCAGCTTGAATGGGATTTATCAGGGTATAGAATAGCAAATGCGACTAAGGATAGTTTTGGAGATAGTCTTAGTGAGCTTGATAGATTTTCTTGGAGTAAAGCAACGCTGAAAGTGTTTAGATTTACAGATAGGACTGCTACCGGTGATAGCGTACATGGTTCTGGTCCTGATGGTCAGTTTACTTTTGTTCAAAAGGTTGAAAGACAGTTCTACGATTTTGTTGGCTCAGGAGAAGGTGCGTACGGTGGTTACCCGACTTCTAAAGGGTTTTACTATGAGTGGCGTCGCTTAAGTGATGGCGTAATGCTTGGAGAGCACTATGAGGCTAATATAATTGAGATTCCTGCAAGGGTTACAATTATGATGATATATTCGGGTAAGTTTGACACTTGGGTAAGTGATGCCACTATTAGCTCGATATATGTTGCCGATAAGTTTGACACTTGGGTAAGTGATGCCACTATTAGCTCGATATATGTTGCCGATAAGTTTGACACTTGGGTAGGTGAAGTTGAGGTTAGTTCAGTATATAACGCAGATAGTTTTAGTTCTTAGATATGGTACTAAAGCTTTGTACTCGTCTTTGATTTTGTCTTATTTTATAAGAGTACCATGCCATGGTGTTCGGGTAAATATTTATATATATTTGGACACATAATTAGTGATGAATGCGGAGGTGATATGTCATGGTCAAGTCGATAATCGATATTGTAGATAACTCAAACATGATTCCATTTTATGATAGGAATTACTATGATTCAGGTACTCATAAGTTTTCCATTGTTTTAACAATTCAAAACAAATCAAGCAGTACTGGATATTTCAAGGCAAGTGTGACTAAGGGTGATTTGTACTTTGATAGTGGACTAACCTCAAAGAGTTATAACATTGGTAGCATAGGTTCAGGGTCTTCTAAGCAAGTCACATTGACTCTTTATTTTAACATGCCAGATAATAATGAAACAATTAGTTACGACATTGAAATAGATATGTATGCTGATAGCAGTTATTCGGAATTGAAATCGTCTGCTACGATTAGTAAAAAAATAATAGTGTCTGACTTGACTGACTTTCCGTTTGTGCAGGAAGTATATATGAAAAGCAATGGTTCGTTGAGCAATGACAGCGGAATAAGTATTACTGGGTTTTCTCCTGATAATGATGTGGTGTTGCCGGATGCAGATACTGGCTATTCTATGATAAGCAAATGCTATAAGTATGTTGGTGGTACGTGTTTATCGTGTAGTATATCTGGTAAGATATCAGTTAGTAGTGACTTTGAGAATTATGGTGAAAAGTATATTTTGTTATATTACGGAGTAGGGGGCCTTCAAAGCTGGTATGTTACTATCAACGGGAATAAATATAATGTGTCTCCTTGGAGCATATTGTGTTATGATGCTAATAAAGTTGATGAGATAGACATTAGTGGCAAGTCATCGGCGTGTTGTAATGGTTGTCACATAGGTGTGTGGATGAGGATAGGTAAAATAGTTTTGGTTGGACGTAATAGCGCTGGCTCGGAGAGTGGTAACAATGGCTGAGGCTATCTTAGGAGTTATAGGTGGCTTGTCAGGGATTGGGGGTTCGATATTAAGCGTATTCGAGAGCATTGGAAATGACATAGTGTCATTCATAAATACAGCCATGGAAGTTATTGCATCTGCGCTTAGAGAACTATACAGTGGAGTTAAAACGGCGTTTTCAAAGATAATTGACATACTTAATAATGCCTTTAACACGATTGTTAGTTCTGCGAGTGAACTGTTGTCCAGGGCGTATGGCAATGTACAACAATGGGCAATGAAAGTTGTCGACATGCTTAAGGGTATTGCTCCAGCTGAAGTAGGGATTGGTGTTATATTTGCTGGATTTGGTAACACGATTGGTAGGGGCTTTCAGAGTCTTGGGACTATGATGGCAGGAATGCTGAGGAGCATGGGGGATGTGGCAAAATCAATGGTGTATAACTTTGTTTCGTACGTTAAGGAGGCAATCATCCGTATAGCTGATATTGTCAAGAACTTGTCAACTCAGATGTTTATGTATGCTCGTGATATATATAGGCATGCGCTTAACATGGGCGCAGATATAGTGCGTAGTATGGGTGATGACCCAGAAAAGTTTATTAGATATGTAATCAATTTTAGTGTGATATTCGGGAGGTGAGAAAAATGTATGGTCAGATAACCCCGGAGCAAGCGGAGGGATTGCTTAAGCAATCCCTAAAGACTGTGAATATTGGGGGGAAGGAGTATCCAGTACAGTGGGAAGGCACGACTATGAAAATTAGCATACCATATACTGACGTGGTAGAGATGATAAGAAAAGCATTGCCTCCACAGTTCCAAAGAGCCACCAATATTGTTGTGACTCCCACGTCCATAGACCTCTCGCTTAAGGTGCTTTGATTGTAAGAGGGGGCAGACGATATGGCCGATTTGAACCCAATTGACTGGCTCAAAAGCATTGCGAATAGTTTCGAGAATGCAATAAACACGATTGTGAATGACTTTAAAAGTGCTTTCGAAGACGTGGTTAAGGCCCTTAACTCAGCCATTGGAGCCATATCGTCTGCCCTTTCTGACGTTAAGGATGCAGTAATTACAATTGCTAACAAGTTCAACGATGCTATTCATGCAATAATAAACGGCATTAAGGGCATTGCAGAGGACATAATTAACTTTGCCAAATGGGCTTATAACGACATGAAGAACTTCGTTAGTAATGTTTGGTCGAGTATTGACCATTCAATAAGTTCAATGTTCAATTCATTAAAACAATTACCCTCGGACATCTTTTCAGGCATTTCTAATGTCTTGTCGAGTATGTGGTCTGAGCTTAATAGTGTAATGCAGGATGCATACAGCTCTGTTTCTACAATGGTCAACTCAATCTTTGGTAGTGTAACTACAGTTTTAAACGACGCTTGGGGCTACATAGAGGGAGCAGTAAATAAGGCAGTTGATGCTTTTTCGGACATTAAAGACACGATAGAAGGGTGGTTCAAAGAGCTGTGGGTTTGGATAAAAGGAGCATTCAGTACTATGTGGGACTGGGTGAAGCTTCTTTACGATAAAGCGATAAGCTCCACGGACTGGCTAATAAGCCGTCTGAGCGACATAGCAAAGTGGATAGGCGGTAAAGCGTACGATATCGCAGACACAGTACTAAAGACTGTCATGAGTGCATGGAATTGGATAAAAAATAAAATATGGGGCATAATCTCAGGGGTGGCTCACTCAATAGCTACGATAATCAATGACATAGCCATGAGAGCAAGGTCAAAACTAAAAGAGCTCGTGGCTATCAACATTGGTACATCTGGTATCTTTAAGAGCATTAAGTACATTGAAGAGGGCAACCTTAAAAAAGGAGTTCTCGGGATGATTCTCTCACCAATAGCAGGTATTTTAGCGGGAGAAATACTCGAAGCAATGGTTCCAAAACCAAGCACGATAGATGTTTCTCCAATGTTTATTGGTTCAAATACCGCTATTGGCCCTGCAGATATAGTACCAGGGTACTTCAACACCGAACAATTAGTAATGGAGAGACCCAACCAATTCACTCCAGTTGACAGTATGATGATAGCAGATATTCCAGCAGTTAAAATTATCCGTGGTATTGCAGTCACACCCAAGGACAGCTTGACAGTAACTGACAAGAACGGTGTTAGCATACAAATAATACCGCCACAGCACTATATTGTCAGAGATAAGGTTACTGTGGACGATGGTGGAGGCGCTTCAGTACAGATAATTAATCCAAGGTATATCTCAGCATCGGACAAGATTGAGATGAAAGATAGCCCGAAGGTTTATATTTTAAACCCAGTCAACATAACGGGGAGTGATAAGATGAAGTTGACAGATAATTGCTACATAACGATTGAGGAAGACCTTAAGGCATCGGATAAGATAAGCATACAGGACAGCCCAAAGGTTAGTGTAAGCACTTCCTAATAGTAAAAGATTTAAGTATTTGTTTATATAGAAAGTATCGAGGTGATATGCCATGACTGTGGAGAACATAACTGAACAGAAGGTAGCGTCTTATCTTAAGACGCTCCTCGGAGGTTGTAACCTCCGAATAAAAGACCCCTCGGGGAACGTAATAGTGGACAGCATAGCCGTAACGGCCAACCTTAGCGGAACTACACTTCTCTTGCACGGTGAAACTACGCTCTCGCAGTCGGCAGTACCGGCTACTATTGAGCTCTATGACAGCTCTGGAAACGTCTATCTAACGACTACTGGAAGCTCACAGACCGCACCAGCTGGTTCGAAAGTTATCATTGACTGGTCAATCAACGTCTACTGAGGTGTTAACAATGCACCTCTCTAAAAACTTTATAAAAGTGCTCAGAAAGATTGTAACGGAGCTTAGAGGTGGAAAAGATGAGCACGGTAAAAATGATTCTAAGGTGGATACGTCGGATTATTAGCTTCAGAAAAATACGCTGGCCTTTCATCGAGGGGTATCTAACGGACATTGTCGAAGTATTCCATGAAGCCAGAAACCTCTACTTTGAGGACGTTTTACCCAAGCTAACTACAAAAATGAGTTATGATGAAGTAGATAAGATTCTTCAGTCAGAGATTCCAGCTAACGTTGAAGTGGGCGCTTTACTAATGGATGACAGTTATTACATCCCATCCAAGGCACTATTTGAGGCAGTAGACAGAACGGGAGTACAGAAGTTCTTAGAATACAGAAAAGACGTTTTCGACTGTGATGATTTTGCATGGGCGTTCAAGGCGTATGCATCGGAAGCTTTCTTACTTAATAGCGTTGGTTTTGTCGTAGGAAAAGTCAGAATGCCAAATGGAGAAGAGGGACTGCACGCATGGAATATTGCTCTTGTCGAAGAGCACGGTAAGACCGTGGTTTATACAGTAGAGCCTCAGACGGACGTATATTCTAAAGGACTCTTTACGACCATTGACGGATGGGAGTATCAGCCAATGCTAATCATCATGTAGTGGTGACAATGGCAAGGCTATACGTCTTTGATGATAGTCGTAGCGTTTTTCATTTTTTATATGCTGTTCTGGTTTACCTTCCCTCGGCTAAACATCCGTATGTGTCTCTAATAGGTACTTTGTTATTCCTGCTCTACGAAGTGCCGGAGAAGGAGAACCCAATTTCTACCCTTGGAGATTTAGAGGAGTTTATTATAGGTGCTTTGATTGGATTGGTTTTTTCAGTTCATACTTATATGTTTTTGTGAAATGTTACATTGTAAGCTGATGTACCGTTTTATAAAAATATATGAATATCATTAGACAGAAATAGCCGGTACCCTATACTGGCGAAAACTATTTAAGTAAAAGGGGCCTATTACATAGTGCATATGACCAAATAGGAGGTAGATACAATGGCACGGAGAAGTAGGGAGTTTGGCGGTACCTCAATCATGAGGTACCAGGCTAAGGTTGGAAAGATGATGAAAGCGGTTTCAGGGAATGACGCCGACGCTCAGAACTTGACTGCCATGGCGGCATACAATTTTGCCATTGGTCAGGGTGGCTACCACGTCATAAGGAAGAACGTTAGCATGTTTCTTGACAGGAACAAAGTTCCACGGCCTGCAAGGCTACCATTCTACGCAATGACTCAGTACGTCTACAGGATGATTACAAAAGAGCACATACCAAGGTCAGAGCTTGTGAACCAGAAGGAAGAGATTCTTAGTAAGTACTTCGAGCAGGGAACGAGGTTCTATGACCTTGCAAGCACGATTCTTGACGGAATGCTCGGGGAAGGAAAGCTCGGAGGTACTGTCTGACAGGAGGGGTAAAAAATGGCAAAGAGGAGAACTAAGGAAACGACCATAATGAGGTACGAGCAGAAAGCCTACGCAATAGCTAAGGGAATTGGTCTTAACGACGAGCTTGCCCAGCGGAAGGCTGAGGCTCAAACCAATGCGTGGGCAAAGGGACGCTCAGCGTACGGTGAGCTTTCAAAGTACCTCAGGGAGAGACTCGTCCTTGAAAGCGACATAAAGACAACTTTCTATGGGTCAATAATTAGCTTGGCTAACTTTATCTACAAAGAGGTTTCTGTTAGAAAGACCATGGACTTCGATAAGGCTTGGGAGGTTGCCATGGCAAAGTGGAAACTGGACGAGTATCTCACCAGTGAGCAGGTCGAGTTCGTCAAGTCAATTCTCAACGAGTACATCGCTCCAACTTATTGAGTGATGCAGGGGGCACTACACCACCGCCGGGGCCGCACCATGGGGGCCTTTACGGCCCCCTCTGTTTATGTGATTTAGGGGGGGATTGGATGACTCAAACTAAGGTTAGTCCTCGTGTCAGGTTAGCACTTAACAAAACAATAGCTGACCTTAGGAGTTTTGGAATTCAGCAACCAGTGGCTGACATTGGTAAGGATGGAAAGTCTGCGTACATTGCTATCGATTTAGAAGACCTCGGAAGGGCAATAGAGAAAAAGCTAAGACGTAGATTAGCTAAGGAGCTTCCAAGAGGGGTGGTACTTATCGTGACAGTAGAAGATGGTATCATGGGAATTAAACTCAAAGAGGGGAGGAGGAAGGCTTAATGGCCTATTCTCCCAAATCTTATACTTTTAAAGATGTACTGTGGGCTCTTAAAACGATTGATAAGTACTCTAAATTTAAGGAAGCGATAGATGGTATAGTCAAACAGTTAGCAGTTAAGGGCGTTAGACTTAGTGATGCCGACCTACAAAACCCAACTACACTACTTCCTCTTTTCACCGAGGCTAAACGAATGGGTATTGATATCGACCTTAGCGATATTGAGAGTGTGGTTAATGATATTGGTACACTGTCGTTTGATGACGTATCAAAAGCATTACAAATACTCAGTGCATACAATAACATGAACAATAGGGTTGACAGTACATTTAGACAGATAGTTAGGAGAGGCGGCATGAGCATGGAGCAGATGACAATGTTTGCTCAGATGTTTGGGTTTAGTTTTGGAGGTAGTGCACAATCAATTAGTAGTGATACCGAGGTAGATATGGAAGTTGACCCGGAGGACTATGAAGAGCTAAGTGAGTTCATTCGGAGTCTCAAAAATAGGAACAAATGATACTTATATGTTTTTACAAAAAGTGGCATTTTAGCTATATGTAACTTTTTAAAGAAACATATGTAGGTGACTCACCTTTTTTATGTGTTGCATATGATTACATACAGCCTACTTATTAGTTCGTAACTCTTTTATAATAGCCTGGATTAATGTTATATGAAAACTCGGAGGTGATGAAAAATGGCGACTGATGTTAGTTCCAGCATTGGGAGCCTGCTTGAGCAGGTGATACAGGCCTTTGTGGCCATAGTTGACGGTTTTGTCAAGGTGCTGGAGGACAACGCACAGGCTATAGCCGAGCTTAGCATAGTTGGTGGCCTGATTGTTGGAGCGACCAAGGTCTTTGGTAGGTCCATCAGCGGCCTGAAGGGTGTTATTGGGTTCTGATAAAAAAAAAGGAGGTGATGAAAAATGGCTACGTCGGATTATCAGAGCACTACGGGAGCTATCGGACAGCTCCTTACCCAGGTTGTACAGGCCTTTGTGGCCATAGTTGACGGCTTTGTCACCGTCCTTGAGAACAACGCACAGGCTATAGCTGAGCTGTCTATCGTCGGAGCTCTGCTCTACGGGGCGACCAAGGTCTTTGGTAGGTCCATCAGCGGCCTGAAGAGCATTGTCGGATTCTGACCTCCTTTTCCCCCCCCTTTTAACTTTATTGGAGGCAAGGAGGAATGGAGACAGTGAATCCAGATGAAATACGAACATTATTAACTGATGACCAGACATACAAAACGTGGGTCATAGAAAGATTAGTATCAATAGAAAAGAGGTTAGACAACATAGACAGTAGAAACGAACTGTATATCAAGCTATTATCGATAGTGCTAACTGCTCTTCTTGGAATCCTCGGACTGTTGGTTGCCCATGTCATGTGATATGCATACGTTTCTTTAAAAAGTTGCATAAAATTAAAGTGTAACATTTCGACAGTTTATTTGAATAGGAAAGGGTACCACTTTTTGAGCTCTTTAATCTCATCCTCGCTTAGGTCGTCCCACGTAGTTATACCAGCCTTCAATCTTTTGAAGATTCCTCTAACCTTTGCAGGTGGCCTTTTTCGCTTATGCATACACATCACCTTTTACCATACGACACACCCTGTTTAATTAAAAAAAAACCTTAATCGTCTATCAAAAGCTCCATCTGTTCTTCATATCCATTTATTATTGCCTCGGCGATAGTGTCGGATAGTTCTGTTCTTTCCTCCTTGCTATCATTTGCCAATGCTTTTTTTTCCATGAACAGAACATTCCAATCTGGACTAACTTTGCCATTGTGTTTCTTATCATGTAGTATTCTTCTAAGATTAAACATCTCTCTCTTCCAATCGGACTTTAGTAACAACTGCAATGCCACAATTAGTTCCGGGGTAACGTCGAAGTTTGTTAAAGTGTCTATGTAAATATGAAATCCATGTTTAGTCTCTCGAACTTTAATAGCTTCGGGTGATATACAAAGAAATGCATCAATCAAAGCAAGCCTACGTCCAATTTCCCACCCAACGACTTTTAAATACTGGACTCCAAGATTGTCCTTGTCTATAAAATCAATATCCAGTTTTAGTTTCATCCTACCACCTCCTTACCGAATCCACGGTTAATTATTTTTCTGTATGTTGTCACGAGTTTATCTATAACCTTGCTCGAATTGTTCTCAATAAAGTCTTCTAATTTTTGAGTCCAGTACAAGTACGGCGAGGGTTCCACTTCTATAACATTTGAACGTCTGAATGAGACGTTTAGTAGTTCTGTATTGTACTCAATCACTTTTGTGTCAGTGATAGGTGCTGTGATTACGTTTCCAGTAGTCATAGTGCACCCTTCAGGCTCTAAACGCTCATAGCCTCCCTCTAAATCCTCGAACTCAACTGCTATTGGCATGTGATATTCCTCTGTCATGAACTCCCTTATCAGGTCTGTAATTATGTCATGGTACGCTTTAGCCATCTTTTCTTGGAATTCGTCAGCACTCTCAAATGTTTTACCGAACTGCTGTTCTGTATGCGTTTCTTTAACAGGTACGTTGTATGAGATAACGTCTTTGATTATGTAGGGTATCCTAACCGTTGTATCTTTTAGCTTATCTTGTATTTTCTGCAACATTTGAGCGTATTTAGCATATTCAGGAAACTGTTCAGGGAACCAATAGCCTAAATCGACCTTTAACCACTCCACAATCGTCCGCCTTGACAATTTACGTCCGCACATGCCTTTGACAATCCTAACAAGCTCGGCTGGCTTTATTTTTCTGAATTCCATCTTTGCTTTTAGTCCGCACGCTTCTATCGTCAAGGCCCATGCTGGTTCATACCTTTCCTCTTCAATCTCGACAGTGCGATTGTACTCGTAATAATGGTCAGTGCAGACAAGTTCATGGGGCAAATATGATGTAAAAGAAACATCAATCTCAATTCTAAAGTCATGAGGCTTATTTCTCCGTTGTTCAGATGTTTTGTATTGCGACCGCCACACTGCCGTGTAAGTTACAGGTATCCAAGATACATTACTGTCTTCTCTAACCACTACAATAGGCAAATTATCTAAATTAACTACCATCATTCATCACCCCTTCTTGGATAGTAATAAACCTTCCTACCCACCTTAATCTGCTCCACCAGCTCTTTAAGCAAAAGCTCTTTTATAGCCCTGAAAACTGTCATGCGAGGCAATCCTGTCTTGCTTATTAATTCTGACTGGTTTATACCGTCCTTCGCTTCCACAATAGCAGTATAGACCTCTATTGTGGCAGGCGTTAGTGAGTTAAGATTATAGCCAAGCATTTGAAGCGGAACGAACCTCATTGCCCTATCAATCTCGTCTACTGTTACTTCAGTACTACCATTGAGCAACGCCATGATTCCTGCTATTCTGCTAATCTCTGTTAGCCCTCTCATAATAAACCCCGTCTCCAACTGATAATTCGTTGCGTACTGCTCATATTGTCTAACTAAGTAATTTGCGACTTTATAGGGCACTTCTACATCAAGGTCAGTCAGTTTCTCCCGATACTTAGCTATTTTGGGGTCGTACCTAAGACTATTGCCCTCAAGGAAGGTTCGATATGCATCCTTGGCCGTAACGTCTAAAATCAGCGGGAAAGTCCTACTCATTAGGGCTTTGTCCTCGGTAGTCCTCTTGTGAAAGTACATTGCCCCAATAAGAAAACTGCTACGAACCTCTACTCTGAAAAAGTTCTCTCTGGCTTCCAACCTGTAAAACTTGCCCTTCTCGACCACTGGAACTGCAATTTTGTAGCCCATTATGCGAGTATAAAACTGGTCTTCCATTAAACTTAAAAGAGCTTCCTTTTCTTTTTTTCCGAACTTTTGAAACTCATCTATGACAGTTGTTTTTCCTGCTGTACGGATTATCTGTCCTTTGATGACTTCTCCTGACTTTTTAATAGTCCCAAGGAGCCCTGGCATCGTGTAGTCAGTGATAATCTCCCCCAGGTCGGCTTCCTCAACTGTTTTAAAGAACGCTGACTTACCAACTCCAAAAGGAGCTGTTAAGAGGACGTTAATCTGTCCTCTTGTCTTGAACCACCCCCCATTTTTCTTTTGTATTTTCAACTTTCCCACGGTAGAAGAAACTAAGGCGTATTCGATGACCTCTTGGGCTAAACTCTTCATCCATATACCCCCCTCCCTGTTTAATCTACCAAATATTCATTAAACGCTCTAATCTCTAAGTACTTCCCTTTACTGTCCTCTCTGACAGCCACGATGACATGGTCATCTTTTGTTAGCCCAACTTTCTCCAGTTCTGTTCTCAGGGTCAGGGAAGGAGTCCCATTCTTGTCGGCTTGGCTTATTTTCCTGATTGACCAGTTTTCTGGGCCGTAAATTGCATCTATAGCCTTTTTAATTTTCATAAGGTTCTTAAACACACTTTCCGTATCATTCATAATCCTCACCTCACTCTTTGTCTTCCACTCTATGAGCAATGTACCATTCAAGCCACGAATCCGTACCGACCGTTTTCCTGACATGCAAAGGCATGTTCTCCCCAAACTCGATTAACAGAACGTCTCCAGCAGAGATACTCTTCATTATCGTGGATACGTAGCCTACACCATAAAGGCCCCTACTCCCTACCTCTGCTTCCACGGAGATTAGGTTCTGAGACTCATAGGGTACTGTAATCTCCTGCTCTATGTTAAGGCCTTCAAAGATGAATTTAACGCCTTCCTCAGTTACAACAAACTTAAACTCTGCTGTCGTCTCCTTGGCGACCCTAATCATGTCCCTAAGGAACGCTCCGTATGCTTTGATGGTTGAAGGATACTCTAATGGTGGTATGCGGATAGGCACCCAATCCGTTCCTGCACCTATGTTCATCAACGATTTACTATGATAGGGCTCAATTACCTCAACCACAGCCCTATCGTCGTCTCTTAGACCAATAGTCACCTCTGAGGCCGACTTTGCAGTCTTAAGAGCTTTCTTAAGGTCTTTAATGACCAATGGCACTATTCTGTCTTCTTCATCGAGATTCAGAAACTCCTTGTCCACCTCATAGCTTTTCAAGTCTTTGTCACTGATAAAATGGTTGATAACAACCACTCGTGGTTTGTCTATATGAGTTATACGTATTCCATGCTCCTCTGGAATCAAGTACATTAGTTCGTCTATCTCTTCACTGCTATCAATATATGGCTTCAAAAAAGCAAAGGAGGGAAAAACTGCCTTCATTTTCATGGCCGCTTACCCTCCTATTTACTCTTCTATCAAATGATGAAGGCCCTTGGGGAGTATTTTCTTGAACTCTTTAGGCAGTTTGGGGTTCTTGTAAGCGTCTGTTGATATGCACTCCATCCTCCAGTCGTGAAGTTTACGTAGCATCTTGTGTTTTTCCTCCTTGAGCTTTTCAAGCTCGTCATATAGCGGTTTAGTCTTCTGAACTATCATATGCCCTATCTTTCTGAATTCCTCCCCTGCAAGCTTCCTCTTTAGATACACAACATTTGTCAAACTAAAATAGATACCTCCCTCGCTGTACGTCGTAGCACTGTAGCTAATATCGTAGTTTCCTTTTTTAATGTCCTCAATAATCCTGTCTCTGAGCTTCTTGTCCTCCTCGTCTATTATCTTCCCAATTCTGTCGTTTATGGCTCCTACCTTCTCATTGTAGTAGTCCCTAACCTTGTCCTCCAAATACTCATACAACTCTTCAAAATCACGTCTGTTCATTCTTCATCCCCCCTTTTTGTTTTTCCAACTCCACCACGTAGCCAATGCCCATTCACCGCAAAAGAAACCAATGGCAAAAATAATGAGAGCCTCGACTCCAAACATCATCTAAGCCTCCTGTCCTACCATCACTTTATCTTTATCTTCTTTTTCTTCTTCTTAGGCTTAGGAACTTCTATCTCTTCAGGCTCGACCTCTTCCTCCTCTTCCTCCACTTCTGCAATTTCCTCTTCCTCTTCCTCCTCTTCATCTGCCACAAGTTCATCCTCAGTGAGCTTCCTCATTCCCTTCGGGGCTACAGTAACGTCCTGTACTCTGCTGAATTCTCCATCACCGTTCTTGACTGGCTTGTTTTCGACTATAACTGTACACGGAAGACCTACCAGCTCATCAAAGTCTATTATTTCTCCAACTTTAGGTTTCCTCCCCATGATAGCTGAAGCCCACCTATACGCTTTTGACTTTGTAGTTACCTTTGCTGAGCTTATTCCTTCCAACTCTACCTTCTTACCGTCTACATCCACGATAAACCTCCAGCTAAATATCTTCCTCTTTTCGCCCTTGACCTCTATCTCCCTTTCTTCCACGCCTTTAAGCCATGCTGGATAAACCCCCTCCTCTATCAGAGGCAGTCCTCCGCTTTCCTCAACCTTCGCCTTCACCATTTGCACCACCTCATACCTTCTTTTTTTTATTTAGGGGGCCGGAGGACTCGAACCTCCGTAACACCGGCTGAACCGCCGGCGTCCGCACCACCCCCACTTGAAAACCTCTACTGGATTAGCGGGAGGGTGGGGCGAGGTAGTTCGTATGCCGACCTCTTTAACTCAATTCAATCACTGTCTGATACTGCGCCCCACTCCTCCCTTTGCTATCCAGCTTATTCTAACTACCTACTGATTATAAAGCTTACGGTTAAACAAAAATAAACATCTGATTATAACGTAACATTTCACAAAAACATTCACATACACTAAAGCCCTCTAAGCAAATTGTACCATCCTGGGTCTCCAATAAAACCACTCCTCACTCGCACTTTTTCAGGCTTAATGTTGGTCAATTCGTCTATCTTTTTGTCGATAAACATCGCACTCCATGCCGTTGTTATCTCATAGGGTCCAGCACTCTCTTTTACTTTTATTCCCGAATTCTCCAGCTCCTTTATCATCTCCTCCATGGTCTTGTGGACAGCCACAATTGTGTAAAAAACCCTATCTCCAATCATTGTGGACAATATCATCTTCACTCTAACGTCGAGAATGTCAAGGATATCATTCTCGACCATGGCACGTATAGTAACCTTGCCGTACTTTGCCCGTAGTTCAACCTTGTCCACAAACTCATCAAACCCAACCAACTCTCCTATCATTCTTCATCCCTCCTTTTTTCCCCTGTCCTATGTCTATCTACCAAATCCCGAATAGTCTCGACCATCAAGGTATCTAAGATAGCTTCAGCTTCCAAATACGTTAATCCTTCCTCTTTCGTTATCTTAAGAACCAAAGGAATCGACAATGCCGTCCATGCTCTAAATACGTTGTCTGTCAGCTCCATTATCTCTTTTTTGTACTTTCGTAGAATCTCCTCTTTCGTTATCTCTCTCTCATTCTCAAACTTCATCATCAATCCCCTCCAGTATCTGCTTAAGCCTAACCAAGTGATTTACATCCTTTTCTTCCAGTCCACAGAACTTATACAGTAGCCACCTATAAACAGAGTTCGGTACTCTCCATGCATACCATTTATTACCATAGTCCGGCCCGTAACACTTCTTCATGAAGTCATAGTACTCGTCTGGTTGTATCCCTAACAGTTCTGCTTTTCTCTGACATTCTATGTAATCGGCCGCTCTTTCCTCGGGAACAGGCTTTATATCGTTCAGGTGGTATTTTTCCCAATAGTCCAGAATCTTTTTCACTATGTACGGATTCATCCAGTACTTCAGCTCATGCTCTTTAATCAGGCTCCTTAGCGTCCCGTCAATCTGTCCACAGGCCACGCAATCTTTTCTCCCCGGCGACCATATGCACCCTGTAAAGCTAAAAGTCAACATTCTCCTGCCAAAATCGGGTTTAAACTCAAGGTCTATCTCTATTGGCAGTTTAGACTTATCACTGTACCCCCAATTTCCTCCACGTATATATCCTACCTCTCTTTTCCATCTAAAACCGAGTTCCAGCCTTATCTGGTCTATCAATTCCCCACTTATCTCCTTCACTTCCACCACCTCCATCATGCATACGCATATATTTTTATAAAACGGTACATTAGATTATCATGTAACATTTTAACAAAATACATGCGTATGCCTTCAGAGGAATTCCCGATACGAATCCTCCGCCAGTTCATTAATCTCCTTCACCCCATTCTTCCATTCATCGGGCAAAACGGCGTTTACTATGTCCCACACCAAATCGTTAGCTACTAAGTCGATAAATTCATCCACGCTCACTTGTGATATGCCGTAGGGAGTTACGCCCGCTACATTGTATACTATTCCCAGTTCTAACTCCTCCGTACTGTGCTCATGTCCGTAGCTATCCATATACGCCCCTGCTTCATCGACAAGGAAATCTACTTCCAGTTTTCTTAGCCGGCCTATGTCCAGTTTCATAATGGTCTCATCATCGCCTAAATTCTCTTTAAGCCGGTCTAAGGCTATGTTTATGTCATCATAGAGTTCACTACTCTTTATCCACGGTTTAGTGGCCGGTTTCCACCCTCCAAGGATTATGTTGTTGTTAGTGCCCTCAAAAATGACAACTTCGAGAAGTTTCCCGCCATCATCGGCTGTTATTAGTATTCTTCCCCAATTCATGTCTTCATCAAAGTCTTTAACGGCTCCGTCCATGCTATAATGCCTTTTCAATCGTTCATACGCCCAGTCTATAATTCTTTCTATCGGATACCTGTTGTCCGTCATTCTTTCACCTCCGGGCGGTTTTTCGGTTTAGCCGGAACCACCGGCACCGGAACCGGTAAAGCACCGGAACCGGCACCGGAACCGGGAACCGGAACCACCCGTTAATATGCCGAGCAAAAGCCAATTTTCAAAAAAGCCGGATAAGCCTTTTTTTGTCAAAAGAAGCCACCAGAACCGTCCGATTTAAAGCCCTAAAATCCAATTAAATCCAAAAAAAAGCCTTTAGAAAAGCCAAAAAAGGCCATCAGGCCTTTTCAAGCTCTTTCAGACCGATTAAAGCTTTTCCCGTTTTGCTTAAGTAAATCAGCTCGTCTTTACGGACTTTTTCAGCGATTAGGGGTATTTTTGCCCTTTTCACCTTAATCTGAACCGCTACCGTGCCCGTTTTTGCGTTTACGGACTTTAGTTTAGTTACCCGGTCAAATAAAGCCTTTTCTGCCTTTTCTGGGTCAAAAGAAGGATAGTCCGGATAATAAACCACCCAAAACTCCGGTATATTCCGTGAAAGCTTGAATACGGCCCTTTTAAGGCCGTATTTTTCCATTTTTCCACGGATACGCCCAAAAGCGTCTTTTCGGGCTTTCTCTGAACGCTTTTCGGCTAAAGCTTTTGCCTTCTTCCTGAATTCCCGATAAGCCCGTTTAGGGTCGTCTTCCACTATAAAACCGCCGTGCTCCTCCGCCTCGGCTTTTGCGGTCTCATAATCGGCGAAACTCCCAATATAAAGAAGTTCCACCGTGTTTTTCCCAAAGGCCGGGTTGTAGGTGGTCTTTTCTGCGTAAACTATCCACCGCTTTCCAGTTTCTATTTTTCCCGATTTTTCGCCTCTCTTTTCCATCTTCACCACCACCGAAACCACCGTATGCATATCAACGTACATGCTAATAAGCTTTTTGGTATTCGGGCTAAAACGTAACATTTTAACAAAACATATGGACACCCCTATACCTACATATTTTGTTAAAAAGATACGTAATGCTAATATGTAACATTTAATAATAATCATAGTGAAACTAACCTTCATACATTTTTGTAAAAAGGTACATAAAACTAACATGTAACATAAGATTTACCCGATAGTCTTGGCGATTTTTTTCCTACCTCGGGTTGTCCCCCCCG
>JAADCY010000219.1 GCA_013154205.1 Thermoproteota archaeon
GCTCTTGTAGCAAGGATTGCAGGGACATTACAGCCAAGGCTCATCGTCATAGGAAATATTGCGTGGCCGGAAACACCTATTTTGGATAATGGCCCATGTAGACTGACAGCCATACGGGGAGCAATACCCGAATCCTCAAGAATAGCTAAGAATAGACTAACTATCATGATTAGCGGCAGGAATATCAAGACACTGCCCACACCACTGATTATACCATTAGCTATGAGGTCTGTAAGCCATGATTCTCCAAAAGTATTAATAATCCAATTGCTGATCCATGAGAACAATTTCTCCATCAACCCGCCAATACTGTATTCCTCGACAACCGATGCCGCTCCATGCATTCCGAGAGAATCCAACAGTATATTCAATGGGAACCCGGTGTTGATCGTGAATGCTATTATGAACATTCCAAGAAGGATCACAATGCTTAGAACAGGGCCTACGAAGGGTCTATAGAATAGCCTTGTGAAACCTTCGAAACGACCCCTCTTTATCTCCAGTCTAACAATGGCGTCACCAAGTATTTTTCTCAAGTACTCGAATCTCTTTCTAGCCAGTAGCTCGGCCGGGTCGCGGTGAAAGATCCTCCTTACTTCTTCACGGATTTTTTGGATCTCTTCTGCGACGGCTTCTCCACAAACACCTTTAACATACTTATACAGGTCATCGTCTCCCTCAAGTAGTCTCAAAGCCATCCATCTAATAGGGTATTCCAGTCTTTCCTCGAATCCGCGGAGAATAGACTCAATAGACGAGACATGAGGTTCTAGTTCTCCATAATCTATTCTGAGCGGCTTCCTCCTACCTGCTTTTCCACGGGCAACATCTATGGCGGCTCTTAAAAGGCTGCGTATACCGCGGAGTGTAGCGGCTGAGACAGGTATTACGGGTACGCCCAGTCTCTTCGATATTAGATCATAGTTTATGTGGATACCATGAGCGTGTGCGGCATCGCTCTTTGTGAAACCGATCACTACCTTACCCGTCATCTCTAGTGCTTGGATGGCCAGGTACATTGTACGCTCCGGGTTTAGGCTGTCGACGAGAACTATTACCGCGTCTGGACGGCCGCTTAATACATAGTTTCTAGCTATGCGTTCTTCGAGGGATAGTGTTGAGAAACCATATATTCCAGGTAGGTCTACGAGCTTTATCTTGTACCCGTCGAACTCCGTTTCTCCTTCGTGAACCTCTACTGTCACACCCGGCCAGTTCGCTACATGTGCTCTCCTACCTGTTAGTATATTGAATAGTGTTGATTTCCCAACGTTTGGCTGGCCTATGATTGCTATCTCGTATTCCTTCTTATGCGTTGACCGGCTCAATTATTATCCTCCTCGCGATCCCCCTTCCTATCGCGATCTCTACTCCCATGACCCTGATAATGATAGGGCCCCTACCGATATTCATGACGACATCGACCACGACTCCTGGCGTTAAGCCCATTTGGTATAGCCTGTATATCCATCCTCCTCTACCTATGATCTCTACTACTCTCCCCCTGCTGCCGCTCGGCATTTGCTCTAGTGTTATGTGTCTCGGCATGCCCACATCATTCACCTTGTCCTAGAAATGTTAGGTTAGCCTAACAGTATTCCTCAAGTCATATATTAGCCTACAACGGCTTAATATTCTTGACTTTGAATTACATTCTGAACAGTGGATGGAAGCAAGTGGTAATGAGGATTGACGGGAGTCGGCGACATACTATGGAGCATGATATCACAATACGGTGTCTTCGGCGTATTCCTAGTATCACTACTAGGAAACGCGATACCCTACAG
Source organism: Thermoproteota archaeon (assembly GCA_013154205.1). Classification (GTDB taxonomy): domain Archaea; phylum Thermoproteota; class Thermoprotei_A; order Sulfolobales; family Desulfurococcaceae; genus JAADCY01. The sequence goes on from JAADCY010000219.1 coordinate 1,788, forward strand.
CACTATACCATACCTTATATTCATAATAATCTACAGCGGCACAGTACAGGATCCTATGACTAATGTCCTGATAACATTGGCCGGAGGACTCGGTGCGGCAATAGGTAAGGTAATAGTCTATTATTTCGGGGTAGGAATAAGGAAGCTCATACCCGATGATATGAAGAGGAATATGGAGGTATTCGTCAGAATTAGCAGGCAGAGCGTATTTCTTGCTGTATTCCTTTTCGCAGCCCTACCACTACCTGATGACATCCTCTATGTACCGCTTGGAGCGATGAGGTATGATTTAGTTAAGTTCTTCATAGCACTCCTAGCGGGCAAAATAGTGATAACAGGGACAGCGGTGTATTTCGGCTATACCGTCTCATGGCTAATCGGAAACGGTGGAAAAGTACCATGGTACATAATAGTACCTGTTCTCATCATAATATCCTTACTACTAACATATATTGTTGCAAAGATAGATTGGGCTAAAGCAGTCAAGATAACAGAGGAAAAAGGATTATGGAGTGGAGCAAAATACGTCTTGGATCAAACGATTAAGGCTCTGGCCGACCTATTCCTCTGGCCCTATAGGAAGCTCAGGGCTCGATAGTATACCTGATCCTAGTGATCCCCCTACCCTTACTCTCACGCTTCAACAGCTTTATCCTTCCAACCTCCCTTGTATTAGCCACATGTGTGCCTCCACAAGGAAAAGCGCAGAGCCCCTCGATCTCAAGTATCCTAATCCTCTCGAGCCCCTCATGTAGCTCTGTCAATCTCTCACCGAATTTCTCCAGGTATTTCTCGGCTTCATCGCGATCCATGATCCTGACTATGTGGCGTAGCCCGGCCTCGACTATCTTGTTTGCTTCCTCCTCTATTCTCGGTAGATCATCTCGTTTTATACGCGCGGTATAGTCGTCATAGCTGTAATCAACACCTATCGCTCCTCCAGCAAACCTGGCGTTGAAGAGCTTCTTGACAACACAGCCTATGATATGGGCAGCTGTATGCATTCTCATAAGCCTATATCTCCTATCCCAATCAATAGCCCCATGTACCTTGTCGCCTTTCTCAGGCATACGGCCTTCTAGAACACCCTCATGCATAATCTTATCTCCATCAAGATAAGCGCGCTCTACGACTAAGTGCCATCCATCTCCTTCAAGTATACCTGTATCGCAGGGCTGCCCGCCACCGCCCGGATAGAAGCATGTCTGGTCTAGCACGACACATGTCTTGTCATCGTTGTGCCACGCATCTATTACTGTTGCGTCGAACTCCTTCATGTACTGGTCTTCATAATACAGTCTACGTGTACCAGTCAAGCATATGCACCCATTATTTTCCAACGTTCACGTTGGCTAGAGACATATGTCTCCATAGATGTTCTCCTGTATTATCGCGGGACAAACTCGTTTGACACCGGGCATGCTCATTATCTTGTCATGTATTTCCGCGTATTCTTTCTGATCCTTAGCCCATATCACGGTCATTATGTCGTGGTCGCCGCTCGATATGGCTATGTATTTTACTTGTTTGAACTTCTTGAGCTCCCGGACGATATCGAAGAGCTTCTCCGGCTCAGTGTCAACGCCCACTATGGCTACAACATTGTATCCCAGCATCTTCGGGTCTACCAGTATGGTGAACTTCTTGATAACACCGATTTCTTCTAGCTTCCTTATTCTCTTAATGATCGCCACGTCACTTATACCGATTTTCTCCGCTATCTCCGTATAGGGTATTCTACCGTTCTCCCTCAGCATCTCGATAATCTTCAGGTCTTTCTCGTCGATCTTATACCTCATGGTTCTTATCCTCCAGTTTTCTAGATAATACTATGTCAGTACTAACCTAATATATTAGTAGCCTGAAACCCGTACAAAACATATTCTAACTCTCAAGAAGAACATCATATTATCCAGGAATAAGCAGTACAAATCTATCAGGTGATATATATGGTTCCGGAAGGGATTAATAAGTTCTGGGAATACTTCTTTAGAGAACGCAGGATGCTGATCAAGAAAATGTGTGATGGACGAGCAGATATGGCTGAATTCATGCTTGGCTTTACCCGTGCAACCCCGGCGGTAATAACGTGTGGCCCGGCAGGAGTTAATGGGAGTATAAAGATGGTTGGGCCTGTACCGAAGAAGGAGTATATAGAGGAGTATGCTGAGAAAGCCGAGAAATACGCTTACAGGGAGAGACTCGATCCCAGAAATGCTGCCTGCATACTATATGATGAGTTCTATGTCGAGGAGAAAATGGATCCACTATTGATCGGAGGCCTTGAGATGGGCTTCAACCACACATGGAGAAACCTAGAAACAAGCCGTGAAGCAACACTCTTATTCTACACTCCACCAGTAACGAGCTACGAGGTTAGGACAGAAGTAGAGATAATAATTGATGACAATAACCCTTATAAGAGGTTCTTGAATGCTTTCCACGACATATTCCATAAGCCAAGCAAGGGCAGGACGAACTATCCAGCACTAATATTCAAGATAAAAGAAGTATATGATAACTCGTCGACACGGGGAGGGTTTGGAAAGAGGATATATCCTTAGCCGAGCGCCTCATTTTTCTCGAAATACTCTATAACATCCAAGAAGTTGAGGAGAGCGCCTTTAAGACTCGGTAGTACTTCTCTTAAGAACTCCTTACCCTGCTCGGTAACCTCGTATCTCTTCCTCCTCTCTCCCTCCTCGCTCACTTCTCGGATCAAGCCTCTCTTCTTCAAGAGAAATAGGAGAGGATAGATCGTGCCGGGCCCCGGCGTGAGAAGTCCGTTGCTGATCCGTGCTATGATCTTCATGAGCTCGTAGCCGTGCGGCCTATACTTATATATTATAAAAAGAATTACTGCTCTACTTATTCTCGTCAGATTCACGTGGTTTCCACCTCCTTGAGTAAGGCCACCACGCCGCCCTGCCGAACAGTGCTAGCAGGGCTGGTGTTAATGCTAGTGCCGACATTATTGTTATCGTGAACACACCCA
>JAADCY010000108.1 GCA_013154205.1 Thermoproteota archaeon
TGTCGCTATTGCTATTAGTATTGCTGTGGCGTTATGGCTGACCGGTATTACTAGTGGGTTCACTCAGACAGAGAACCTACAAATAGTATCAAGCTATGCCCAGGTTGGAAACTATTATAACTTTACAGTTAATAATACAAAGCCACTAAACTACACTTTATTATTTGGAGTAGGTAATTACTACTGGGGTCTCTATACAAACAACTGGACAAGTTTCAATCTAACATACCCGAATGTTGCCAAAGCGACTATTAATGTAACAAACTTAGTACATGGTTCATCCTGGTTTCCATCGAAAAATGGTACAGATGGATGGGTTATAAGAATAATGATTAAGAATACTGGTACTGTTCAAGCAACTATCGACAATATATTTATAAATAACGTACCATTATCAAATGCTGCAGGCGTTGTATGCTATAATGGTACATCGGCAAGTATTGCGTCAGGTAAAGAACTGCAGATTCTAATATTTCTCGAAAGCGGTACACACTTCTCTTCTGGCCAGATGGTGAATATTAAGATTCACACCGCGAGCGGTAGGGATTATCCGACGACGATAACTCTGCCGTGATGGTGGTTTAGTGTATTTGTTTTTTTGGCTTTGATTAATACTATTTTTTCATCTCTTCTTGCTTTTCTTGTTGGTGGGGGTAGTATTATTGTTGTCTGCATGGTTTTTACTGCTATGATCTTGTAGGTGTGTTTTGGGTCTTGCTGGTTTAGTTGTTGTTCTATTTCGGCTAGTGTTTTACCGTCTTGTTGGTCTGTGATTCTTTGTTCTATTAGGTCTGCTGTTCCGCGACGTGTTGTTAGTTCTTTGATTACTTCTAGGACTGCTGGTTCGAATACGCTGCTGGCTATTGTTCTTCCTAGTAGGCGTGTTGATAGTGTGTGGTGGGCTCCTGCTTGGCGTAGTAGTTCTTCTGTCTCTGCATTCTTGGCTATTGCTGAGATCTTTGCTGTGGGGTTTATTTTGCGGAGCAGGAGTGTTAGGTGTATTGCTTGGCTGTCTTCACGGCTACATATTATCAGGTGTTCTGCCTTGTCTGCCCCGGCTTTGCGCAGGGTTTCCTCGTCGGCTAGCTCGCCGACCATATAGTCTACTCCGGGGTCTCGTTTGGGCTGGCTGGATGTGAGCCAGCCGGCCTCATCCTCTAGGCCGTTAAGCCTTAGCTCATCGATAACCTCGTAACAGGACTCATCGTCACCGATAACTAGTATCTTCTTGTTCCTCAACGGAGCCAGCCCCAATAACTTCTTCATACTTGCTTGTAGGAAGGCATCAGCTATAACTGATACTGTCAACGTATAGGCGAGTATACCCATAACCGCCGTGAATCCAGCCACGAGCCATCCAACACCACGAGTAGGCACTATGTCTCCATAGCCTATCGTCGCCATTGTTATAATGCTCCAGTAAAGACTAGCCCAGATATCAATATCTCTCCGCCCAGCCAATACGTGCTCCGAGTAATAGAAGAGCAACGCACAGACAATCCACATCGAGAGGAAGAAACCAGCAACAAATACCAGTCGAGAACGCAGTATTTTTCCTGGTTTTCTCTTCAGTCTTCGCAGTATCTTATAGATTATGCTGACAACCAATGCTTAGACACCATAGATGCGTAAATAACATACAAGCACTAATTATATATCTTCGTATCCCGTTGAAATATGAACTAATAAACAAATATATTGTTTGCACCCAAGTGCTCATGAATTGGTTCAAGATCTAAAATGGAGGTGATAGTATTGTCCAGCTCCAAGACAAGTATTGCCGTCTTAATTATAATTGTTATCATAATAGCCGGAATGATAGGCTACTACATAGGACGTACTAGTACCACTAATAAACAAGCAAAGATAACACCATCCAAACAATTAACTACAACCCAGGCTCCCCCTACAAGAACAAATACATTATCAACAACTACGACTACGCCACATGAAAATCTAGAGGTAATACCGAGCTACCCCATATACACCAAGAATATAAAGTATCTACCAGATAAGAACGCTTACATGGTTCTCGAAAAAGGAAAAATAATTAAGATAAAAGGACTAATTAACGGGCTCTCCCACAACGCTACATTAGGCAACGGAACAGCCGGGTGGCTCGTAACAATAGTGATTAAGAATACTGGCCCGATATCTGCGAGAATAACACAAATATACTTGAATAATATTCCCATAAATAAAATGTTAGGAGTAATCGCCTATAACGGAACAGACACTGTGATAAAACCCGGTGAGACCAGAACACTATACATAATCCTCCAAAAGGATGGCACTAAAATAATGTTCACACCCGGCATAATGGTGAATATTAAGATTCACACCGCCAGTGGCAGAACATATCCAACAACAATAGTACTACCATAGATTAAGGTCTATGTACCTTAATCTAACATCTTTTTGAACTAAATTACATTCTCCATGCCTAGTAGTAAGGAGAAACAAACTTCTCAAAAACACCCATACGCCCACCATGACAAAAGGAGAAAAAGAATACGGAATAATCAAAAATTCATGGAGCCCTAATATTAGCAGGATACTTGTATCCTGATGACGAATGCACTATTATAGAGTACAACGTCCCAGGCGACACATTAGGCGACACCAACACCAATACAGCTTTCTGACCAGGCATCAATGTATATGGTAGTGGATGTCCAATGACGATCACTACTTGAACAACAGGCTCCAAGGCAAAACCTATATCTGAATATAAATGAATATCTAGGGTATTATTGTAATAATAGTCTTTTTTATCAGTACCGTTATATGAGAGCGTTAAGATATCCTTGTTGTTAAAATCATAGGAAATGATTGGCGTGTTATTAGTATATATTGTAAACCTATCTATATCAAGACTATAATCAATTTGTATAGGCACACTCCCTATAATTGCGGGTACATCTAATTCTTGAGAATACACTATTACTCTCCATATAGTTATATTAATAGCATTCGCAACAAGGCTCTTGTATAGCGGAACATTGTCCACAACGGGTTTACCATCCAAGAAGAAGCTTATCCGCCATAAGCTCAAATTACTATAAGTATAGATGTTGACCCTTAGGTCATGCCAATTACGAACGGCTACAATACCGTTAAGATCTACGTTTTTAGAATAGAGTGTAACCCATCCGGATCCGGATTTATGCAACATTATACTGAGTTGTTTATAATTAGCACAATATGAGACACTTAATGTATATATATTAATTGTGCCATTATTAAATCCAACTTCATAGTTAAAGACTAGATCATATGTGTACATAGTGTAATTTACATTACCTCCAACACTATAGCTGAAATTATCATATCTTGCTACATAGTCTATAGTGAATGATATCGGATAGGTATAGGTAGTATCAATATATCTACCTATACTCTCGCCACAACCACATTCATTGCTTGCAGTTCCATTTATATTTACATGTATATTTAGATAGCCTTTATTCAGGTCTTGCGGGTTAAAGTTCTCCTCATTGACGAAAAAGGCCTTGAAGCCCATCTGGTTGTAGGGCTTATTATCGATGAATATGTTATCGATTGTTACTGGGCGTGTGCCCGTGTTTTTGAGGTAGAGTATCATGTAGTAATTGCTGTTATATTTCATACAATATGTATCGTATATGTCTAGTCTCTCTATACCTGTATAGCCCGTTATAATCCCTGAAACCCATAAGGTGATGACAACTGTGATTGAGAGTGTTACAGCGACTATGATAACTGTTGCCACGAGAGGGGATAGGGCACGCATTATGTCATCATCTAATTAGAAAACGAAGAACATATTCTTAATAATATGAGTGGTATAAGATTACTAACGATATATTATATATAATAATATTTGATTAGATTGTAAAAGACTTATATTTTTAATCATTTATTTAAAAATATAACGATCTTGTTTTAGATTTTCGGGTTAGGTTTATATAAAAATAGGAACAATAAAATATTAGAATGGCTCTTTTAGCGGTGGTATCGTGTCCCCAGTTAAAACATCTTATCTAGTCGCCGCCTTCATCATAATAATTATAATTGTTGGTGTTGGTGCATTCTTTGCAGGTCGAGCGACTGCTCCCCTTAAAACCATTACATCACCGATAACATCCTCAGCCCCCGGAACATCAACAACTTCTCCGGGACAGGAGGAATTGATAATATTCCATTGGTGGACCGCTGGAGGAGAGAAACAAGCTATTGAGAAATTATTCCAAATATATCATGAGAAATATCCCAATATAAAGATAGTTCCTAACCCGATACCTGGTGGAGGCGGTGTAAACCTCAAGGCAGTCTTGATGAGCAGGTTATCCGCTGGTATACCACCTGACACATTCCAGTCACTAAGCGGTGCAGAGCTCAAATCATATGTTGACGCTGGATACCTACAGCCCGTAGACCAGATATGGAAGGAGACTGGCCTCATAAACCATGTACCGCCTCTCCTGAAGAAGGTGAGCTACTTCTACGGCCACTTCTACGGAGTACCGATAAGTGTTCATAGAGCTAACTGGCTATGGTATAATAAGAAGATCTTTGACCAGCTGGGCCTGAAGCCGCCGACAACAGTGCCTGAGCTGCTCCAGGTGTGTAAGACTATTAAGGAGAAAATGCCCAATGTGTGGCCGATTGCTCTTGGTATGAGAGAGAAATGGGAGATAGTGTTCATATTTGATGATCTTCTACTATACTATGGAGGGCCACAGTACTATCAGAGATTCTACACGGGACGCGTAAACTTCAATAACCAGACGGACGTTAAGC
>JAADCY010000208.1 GCA_013154205.1 Thermoproteota archaeon
CAAAGGCCACTCGCATCGCTTCAGAGTGCTAGAGTGAAAGCGAGATAGCGCTTCCAAGAGCAAGTCACAAAGGTAACCGGGACCCCCGGCTTCGCGCGCCACAAAAAGCTAATTGACCCAATACCCTAAGCATATGCTTAAGACGGGGACATGCCTAAGGTTATCAGGGTGAAATATGGGGGTTGAAACCGTTAGAGCCCATAGAACTTAAGGAGGGCGAGGAGCCAGTCGTCTTTATCCGTAAGCGTAGGGTTAGCGAGGTCCTCAAGGAATATGTTGGGATGTTTGGTAAGGCCGATGTAGAGGAGCTGAGGAAATACGAGGAGGAGGCCCAAGCGCAGTGAAAAAGAGAATAAGATTTAGTATTACCAATTAATCTATCTTGTAGTAACTATAATAAATATTCTTATTATATGTGGCGGGCCCGCCGGGATTTGAACCCGGGACCGCCGGCTCCGAAGACCCGCGCTATAAATACTTAGGTTGCAAGGTTGCATGGAGAAATGCAACGCTCTCGCGTGTTCGATATTCAACGGTGATTATCATTATGGAAGATAATGCACCAGAAAGCGCCTGCCGCTAAGTTTAACTTGCTAGATAGCCTTTACCCTATATAGCCTGCTGGGCCTGTCATTAGTGTAACGGGGGAGAACGGTGCCGCAGGTCTATAATAGTCTAGACCAAGTCTACCAAGATGTTAAACGAAAATACTTTACTAATGAAAATACGTTCAGGCAAGCCTTTGTCGAAGCATTAAAATATGAAATAGAAAAAATATGTTCTTTGGGATCTCATAAGAACATTCTTAGAATTATGTTGGATAATGTTGTTAAAGGTAGAAAACCTGATGTATCGTTTGCAAATGTTGTCATGGAATTAGAGGTGCCTCCTGAAGAGGATAGACCCATTACAAGAAGAAAGATTGAAGCTCAATTGAAACCATATATGGAAAAAATTGCAGAGCCTCACTTGATAGTGGAAGTTTTAGGTCTAGCTACAAATGGTTGGAGAGCAGAATTATGGAGACTGAAGAAGATACCTCTCGATGGAGAAACAGAAATCAAGATAGAAAAAGTGGCAGAAGGTCCAATGCCCGAGATTACAAGACATTTACTAAGACTGTTGTGTTCTGATAAGATTTCAATACTGTCTCCAGATGATCTTGTCGCAATATTCGGGGTGTAAGATATGAGAGGTACCATAGCGCGGCAGACAATTAAAGCTTTATATGAAGTTTTGGAATGGTATTTTAATAATCCAGGTGCAGGGAAGGCGCAATCAATAATACAATACTATGATCTATGGAGGGACCTACACACACTCTCTGTTAATATTTCAAGTAAGGGATGGGAAGCCTTCAAGAAATTAGCACATCAAACTCTCCACGTTAACCTTAGGACAAGAGACCAACAATGGCGCCTCCTGTTTGCTATTGAGACGTATCTAAATATACTAATGAGAGCTATGGCGCTGAACAAGCTAGGAAGAACCCCTAGTAATGTAAGTGATTTTGAAAATAAGATAAATAGTAATAGAAACTTGTTTCCACCGAGCGTGTTTGAATGGATATTCCAAGCTCTAGACGATCAAAGCCTAGACACACAATTACGAAATAATTTAGAAAACACGCTAACTATTATGTTACAGACTATAGCCTCGATAAACGTGGCGGCACTGTCCTTTGATTCGTTCAGAGTATTATATCAGAATATCCTACCAAGAGAAATAAGAAGGAGCCTCGGAGAATTCTACACTAATGAACAGATAGTAGATGAGGTCCTAGATGCTGCAGGCCTAAATTGCGATCAGATAAAGGTTTTATATGAGCGATGGAAGACCGGGAAGAGTGTCAGAATACTGGATCCTGCTTGTGGATCCGGTAGTTTCCTAGTACGACTTATAAGAAGAATATATAGTTGTCTACACTGTAAACCTGATATAGTAGATTTCATAGAATCAATTATCTATGGAATCGACATCAATCCCTTTGCCTCTGAGATGGCAAGGCTAAACGTTATCCTAGCGATAAGCGATGGTCTACAATCTACCTGTAGATATGCAGTCTACAACGTACAGAGAGTGAACGTGTACTGGGGCGATAGTCTCACAACCGCTGTTATATCACAGCATCCTACAGGAGCACGAATGCTAAGAATTAGAATTCCAAGCCTAGCAAGGTTTCTGGAATCAACTAAAAGTCCAGAGATAATTTTACCTCATCCTGACATTATAGACCCTATAATCTTGATAGATAATATATTAAAATCAATTAATAAGAAATCTAAAGAAGAATTTATAAGGGAACTACTGGAAGGCCTGCCAGAAGATGTAAAGTTCGCATATGGCGATATACTAGGTAGCGTTTGGGACGTTATAACTTCAGTAATCAACGCTGGCAACTCTCGAGCAATTGAGCTGCTCAAAAGCAGCATAAGAGTTCTCAGACACGTTGGGGAAATAGACTATGTCATAGGTAATCCCCCATGGGTTAGAATACACGAAATATCACCACAGGTAAGAAATAAATTAAGAAAATATTACAAGTTCTATCTGCCAGGATCTAGTTATGATCCAAGATTCAGGAAAACTAAAACGCCATTTAAATCACAACAAGACTACTCGATGGCATTCGTTGAGAGAGGCTTACAATTACTCAAACAAGGCGGCGTACTATCATATGTTATAACTTCCAAAATACTCAAGACAACATATGCCGGAAAACTACGAGAGACACTCCTCTACAAGACGAAGATACTCAGGATAGTGGATTATAGTCTATATCCAGTGAGCTTATTCGAGGACGCCGTAAACTATCCTCTCATAATAGCAGTTAAGAATACAGACCCCTCTCCAGACCACGCGGTGAACGTTACGGTATACAATACGGTAGGGCATAGGAAAGATTTCCAACTACCACAGCAGGAGCTTCCACTCGACAAAAACACTACGAATCTAAACTCGCGTATGAGCCCCTGGATACTTGCTCCCCTCCCAGTTATCAAGGTACTGAGAAAGCTACAATCTGGCGGAGAGCGCCTCGGAGACGTCTACGAGATAATGATGGGCGTCAAGACGTCAGCAAACGATCTATTCATTATAAAAGAAATAAAAGAATGTAATAAAGGTATTGTTAGAGCCGTACTTGAGAATGGGAGAGAAGTCGAAGTAGAGGAGTGGCTTATCCATCCAATGGTTAGAGGAGAAGACATTGACCCCTTCGAATACCGTATCAACTACTATATCATCTTCCCACACGACCCTGAAACGCTTGAACCTATTTGGGATCCAATACAGAAGGAAATACTCGTAAGGCTAGGGGTACTCACAACACAATGGAGAGTTCGAGCATCAGGATCAACTCTAGTCTACGAGACGTCTACGAAAAATGCCTGCAACAGTATATTAAACAGGATTAGCTTAATGGAGAAATCTGGCTGGAGAATCGTAAGAAACCCATGCAAACTACTAGCTTGTACTAGGATAGGAAAAGGAAATGCAGATCTGAGAGTCAACGTGGAAAAAAGCGGCAGTAAGTGTAAAGTATATGTCGACGGTCTGAGGATACCGGGAGCGCCTAAAGCGACACGCCACTTTATGGACAACCTTGAACGTCTTGTAAAAAGAAATGATTACAGAATTAACCTACCACCATGGACTATATTCAGAGTATCAAGACAGAAATTCCAAGAATATAGAATAGCATGGCAAGAAAACACCAAGTTTTTTGAAGCAGCTTACTTATCTGTGTTATCACATACTAATACAAATATATGCCAGAGTCAGGCCAGTAGACTCATTGTCCCGATACAAACAGTATATTTTATATCAGAAAAAGATAGGTGTATGTCGCTAATCATGTTGGCCTACCTAAACTCTAGCTTAGTCCGGTCTTTAATGAAACTCATAGCGTGGAGTGCTCGTGGTGGCTATTTTAGACACATATCATTTACTGTAGGCCATTTACCAGTGCCACAATTAAGAGTGTTTACAGAATTATGTCATAATTCTAATAATATAGACATAAATAATCAAGGAAGAGAGTTACTAAAAGAATTTGAAACATATTTAGTAAAGACATTCAATATTACCGAGAAAGAATACCTAGAAGTAGTTAATTATGGTAAATGGCTTAACGAAATTGGCGTCGAAGGAGAGAAATTATCCACAAAGCATTTCGAAGATACTGAAATTATAGTTGATGACATAGAGGACGAAGAACTTTAGGAAAGTGTAATTCTATATATCACATTCTTTTTCTATTATTGTTTTAATGAATATTTTTATAGGTATAATAAGCTGGTTAATTATTACGTATGGTATGAGCGATATTAATAGACCTCTTTCGATTGCTTCTTTCTGTAATTTGTTGTCTAAGTTATCGGTTGAATTATGTTCAATTTGTCTGCTGGAATCTATTAGATTTGTTTTGTTTTGAGATGCATAGCTTTCTATTTCCGAGAGTTTCATGAAGGTTGTGATTATAGTCCAGAAGACTCTTGCTCCTTGATACTTATAGTATTCTTCTAGTTTATTCAAGTAGTATAGTGCATATCCTAGGTTTCCTTCTTCAAGTAGCTGGATAAATTTACAGGCATCTTGTCGGAGCGATTCTTTTATTGCTTTGTACTCTTTTAAGCTCTCGGCTGTCTCAGCGATTATCTCTCTATAGGCTGGTAGAAGGATGTAGGGTCCCTTCCTAGTCTTATTGGACGGATTCCCCAATGCCCATACGATTCCTATAT
>JAADCY010000216.1 GCA_013154205.1 Thermoproteota archaeon
TTGCCCTTATGGAATCCAACCCCAAAATTGGCGGGATTGTAATACCCGAACGCTCAGTTGGAGATAGCTACTGGGTCAAGGTGCGGGACTTCGAACGGCAGTTTTACGCAGGGACTCCAATTGAATCGGCCAGATTCTTTAGGTGGGAACTCGTGCTCAAAGTTGGGGGATTCGATGAGGACGTGGTTTTTTTCGAGGAATCAACACTGCCCCAAAAGATAGAAAAGCTCGGATACGATGTGTGGGCTCGAATCTCGGCTCCGATACTTCACCATGAGGAGGGTTTCAGTCTCAGAAAGTGGCTGAGGAAGAAGTACTACTACGGCCAAACTGCGAGAGAGTACAAAAGGAAATACCACGAGCTCGGGAGCAAGCAGATAAGTGCGTTATACAGGTTTGGACTGTTTTTCAAGAACAAAAGATTCTGGAGCAGACCTCATCTTGCAATTGGAGTGATAACGTTGAAACTCCTCGAGTATGTTGCCGCTGGATGGGGTTATTATTTTCCTACGGGCAAAAGAGGTGAGCACTAATGAATTACGTAACAATATCCCCTGGAGTTCTAAGGGCAAAATCAGACTTAGGAAAGATTCACTATTACTCTTTTGGCGAATTTCTAAGGGAAAACTGTGAGATTCATGAAGAAAGAGACACTATCGTATCGGCAAGATTTGGGATTGGAAATACCGATGATAGTACGGGCAATTTGAGATACAAATACTCGGATAGTATCTTGCTGGATAATCTTCACGACGATATCGTCGTGAAACTTGAAAAAGCAATTTCACCAATCGGCAAAATTAAAGCCATTCTTAAAATAGGACCAGTAAATAAACTATCAGACGTTTCCCTTATCGTTAATAAGAGATATTACAAAATATTTAAAATGAAAATAGAGAATGTCATCCCCCCCGGAATATTACTCAAAAACGCCACGTATCTTTCTCTTGTCCACAACGGTTTTATACCGCTACATTCTGCGGCCTTTGCAAAGGATAAAAACAATGGATACATAGTAATGGCCCCTCCAAATGTTGGAAAAACCACTACAGTATTGGAGGCCATGAGAAATGGATTCTATGGGCTGAGTGAAGACATCTCAATAGCCAACTTAAAGCAAAAAACCGTTCATGCAGTCCCCTGTACTGCAACCCAACACCATGAAACAAGAATTAACAAAGTATTGGGGCCATTGTCATATTTCACAGCATCACGTTTCAAGACATTTGGTGAAGAATACAAAGAACAGCTAATACCTAAGGCAAGAATCAAGGGAATATTTATATTAGAGCATGGAAACAGCACCATCCAAGAACTCTCCCCAGAGGAGGCATTTAATCGGATTATTCTGTTAAACCGAGATGAATTCAGATGGCACTCAGATATGGTGCTCACAGCTATCCAGTACTATTTCCCGGAAACAAGGATTGGAGAATTAGAAGAAACCATGATACACAACCTTGTCACCAGCATCCCTGTCTATTTAGTTAAAGAAAAATCCCCAGTCAAGTACTTCACAAGCATTGGGGATGCGATATGAAACACGATAAAAAAATCGAACTAATAGGTTTAATAATTGTTAGCTTTGTACTTATTATCCTCGTGGGCAGAAGAATTCTTCTAACGTCGGGCATCCCCGTATTGGCCGAACAAATTGAGACCTATACTGCCAACAACTTCTGGAAGGTTGTATATCCCACGTGGAATGAAAACACCGGAGTCTTCAGTATAGCGGATTTTCCCAAGCTGTACTTATATGCTGTTATCAAGGGACTAAGTTATATATTTGGACTTGCCACTACAATTAAACTGTTCCTTATTCTGCCAAATGTGGTAGCAGTACTTACCTCGTATTACTTAGTGAGATATTTAATAACGGAAGGCCCCAGCGGCCAATCCACTGAGGTAATAAACAGGAGTCCATGGTTATACGCCCTACTTCTCCTCACTGTAAGTCTAACTTACGGTTTCAACCCGTGGATTATGTGCCGGAGCAGGAACATGATACTCAGGTGGCAATACGCGCTGACGCCCCTGATAATATATCTCTGGATGCAAATACTCACAGAAAAGAGGGTAATGCCCTCAAAGATTCTCATACTCTCTATCCTCCTATCATTAGTTGAAACCTCAAGATTCATCGTGAAAATAGCAGTCCCCCTTGTGGCATACACTGTAGTTTACATCCTTCTAAACCCCTCACAGACTAAAAGGACAATAAAACGGGCAATATCACTCGCACTGCTTCTCACGAGTTTCCTGCTACCAGTATACCTCCCTATACTCTATCATCTAAAGAATTCCGGGATAAGGGCGGTTTCAGTGTTCAACCTCAACATGGTAGGTGGAGAAAAGCCACTTAACGTGTTTTCCCTGTATTTTGTGCATTATTCTGGAATAACATATAATATACCCTTCGTGTTAACTAGGAAATTCCCCTATTTGTTCGTTATTGTATCCATCCTATCTCTTTCCGGACTCTTCCTGTTAAGAAAACATAAACATTTATTGATTCCCCTAACAACAGCAGTATTATTCCTTTTTACATTCATATTTTCAGCCCTAAAGGACAGCCCGTTCTGGTCTATTCTTTCAAAGGTATTTGGCGAGTATCCAACACTTGGGAGACTCTTCCGCCAGCCGTATCACAACTCTCAAATGCTTCCCCTATATCTGACAGTACTTCTGGCATACACAGCCGGGCACATCATGCTAAAAGATTCAAAAAAGAACCGAGCTATTGCAACAATATTTGTAATTTTGGTAGGAGGCGCATCCTTGGCATCCAGCTGGCCGTTGTTAACTGGAGACTTGAATGGATACTGGACTCCGTCCCCAATTCCTAAGGATTACATCAACGTCAACAATATGATTTCGAACGATACAACGTACCATGCACTCTGGATTCCCGAATTCTGGGGAAGAAAAGCTGTATGGGTAAAGGCCAAGAACCCCTATGATGGACCTCCTACCGGCATATTTGCGGTTAGGTCTTCGTCAATACCATCTTATGATTATCAACAGTTCACATTTTTTAATTACTATTTCCCAATTCACTCTCCAAATCAAAGGTACAACCTCACATATCCTGGTAAATACTGGGGACTGGTTTATGGAAACCTCGGCATTAAATATTTGATAGTCCACAATGACATTAAATGGAAGGAAAACGACAGATACTCAAGCGAGCTGATAGCTGAGTCCGTAAAAGGGTTGGAGAACATTACCACTCTCCAAAAAATATATTCTGGAAGATACATCACAGCATTCAAGATTTCAAATGCTTCCCCTCCAATTTCAATAAGCGCACATCCTATACTTGCATATACCGGCCTAACGGATTATCCATTAATACTCTCCACAGCAGGTAAAGTTCCAGTAGTGTATGCGGAACAGAGCCCTGAAAAACTACAATTAAAACAGGGCACAATCTTAACATACAATAGCATTTTACCCGTCATTCTTCAACAGACGAGACAAAAGTATAGTATTCCACCCCGAAAGCTCGCCCAAGATGAATTTAAACCAGAATCAAACTGGACGTACATCTATTCATCCCAGGCAAGAGATTTCGTCAAGTACCTAACCCCCCTTAGGCCACATTATGTATTTAATTTTGACTATGGATTGGGGACAACGTTCACAATGGCCCCAAATGCATCGAGTTCTATGACTATCAAGATTAAACCGGGCCAGTATATACCAGTTATACGGCTCCTAAAAAGCTCAAAAGGCGGAATATTGAAAATAAGGCTGGAAAACAACACATTCTATATCCCCACTAAGAGCACAATGAACTCATTTGAATACATTACCCTACCAACGCTAACTTTCAAAAATGGAGACATCAAGGTCAGCATTGTTAACATAGAGGGACTGAATGCAATAAACTCCATAATATTAGTCCCTGAAAAAGAGTATCAAAACGAACTCAACAAACTAGGCAGACAAAGTAGTCAGATGGTATACGAACTCGTGCCAAATGTCTTCAACAGGACTGAGGTAATATGCAGGGATAACAAAAGTTCCACCCTTGGATGGCAACTCAAATTCACCAGCCCCACAGGAAAGCTTGTTACAGAGGTAACAATCCCAACTGAGGGACTTTATAAATTCAGAATCCAAGGTAATGGAAAATTCATCGTGAGAATATCCAATAAAACACTGATACTCAACACAACGGAGTCTCCCACAGTAGACAGCAGTGGGGTACTGCTATCTCCGGGCAAATACCAAATAAAGATAACTCCGTATACGAACATACAAATGTTACTTCCAGATTACTCCTTTGAAAATAACCTTAGCTCCTGGAGTTCAGGTAGCAGCAAATTCATAAAAAAGATAACAAACGACTCAATTAAGGGGAACCACAGTTTAATGGTCTATACCACCTCAACCAAACCCCATACATGGAGCTGGATTGAAAGCACTCCGGTAAATGTAACTCCCGGAAAAGAATACGTCGTGATAACTCATATCAAGATAAAAAATACAAACGGCACGCACATCCCGATAGAGGGCTACTTCGAAAACATCCACAAGTGGAAGCAACTAAAACAATGCCCTACCGGTAGGGAGGGAACTGGAACATTTAACTGGACTGAGTATGAATGTACCGTGAGGATACCCAAAAATGTTACCAAACTTAAAATTGTGCTTAATGCGGGATGGGTTCTCAATTCCTCAAAAGGGCCTGCAATAACATGGTTCGACG
>JAADCY010000049.1 GCA_013154205.1 Thermoproteota archaeon
AACTACTTCATCCCTGATACGTAGAGGCAATAGCCTCCCGTTTTTCAGAGCATCAAATATAAAATAATCAAAACCACCAGCCTCCGGGTATTCGTAGACTACATAGGGGTTCTCGGTTCCAACTACTTCGCCAGCCAGGACGAGGTCTTCGGATTCTCTCAGCGCCTCCTTGATCTTGTCGCCGTAGAGCCTGTTTATCCTAGCCGTTGTATATGGGCATATATACCCGCCACGAGTAATAGCTATGACTCTTCCACCAGCTATTGTTACTCTCACGTTATAGCCATCCATTTTCTCCTCGACAATTACCTCGTCGATCATATGGAGGGGTACTCCTTCTAGAAGAGCTAGTCGCTGAATACTTGGATAGCCATGTATTATTTTCTCCTCATCGAGAAGGACCATTGTTCCTTCACAATAGGAGCCTAGATCCTCGCGGAGGATCGCGTAGTTTATATCCTTATAGCTCATTATCCTGATCGTTCTGCCCAGTTTTTTCTCGATTTTCTCATATGGGATATCGAGTATTTCTGATAATTTTTCGGCTACATTGTCTTTATTCATTTTTTCACCTAGGTATTATTGTATTTTATTAATATATTGCTTTTCAGTATATCAGACAATTTTATTGTATTAGGGTTTAAATACTTCAATTCCTATATATCTTAATGAAATATGATAACTATTTAAAATTAGTTACTTTGTACGGTATTTTATATAGATTACTGATTTTGGTGATCTGTTTGGCAACATATAACAGGATAATGTCATCTCTAAAAATTTTACGAGAACTTGATAGTATACTGGATTTCTCACGCTCATCTAATCAACTATTAATAATATTCTACATGTCGAGCGTCAATAGAGAGACAAGTATTTCAGAGCTCGCCGCTAGGCTGAAACTCTCGAGAAAAAGCGTTCTGGACAGCATACGTAAGCTTGAACGTAAAGGACTTGTTGAAAAAATCTATCGTGATGACGACATCTATCTTACCTTGTCAGAAAAAGGTAGAGACTATATGAGGAAGCTGATGGCCATACTCTCGACTCGGCACGAGGCACAATTACCTAGTACCGATACAGCCCTAAAAGTCATGACTAGGATAAATATTGGTCATGAACTAGTAACAGCGTATAGGATCTATAGAGCTCTTATAGCGCTAGGCTTCTCTGACAAAATACATGTGAGTCTAAGAGATCTCTCGAGACACATGGGTTTAAGCATGGAGAGAGCGAAGAGCTATCTCGATGCTTTCAGCGCATCTCCTTCAAGACTGTTCAGAAGAATATCAATGCCAAGCGGAGTCTATTATAGGCTTGAGAAAGAGGGCAAACGCATACTCTACTACTCACCACACTATATGGCTTCGAGGAAATCAAGGATCTACAAATTCTTGTCAAAATTGTTCAAAACACCGTGGCTTGACGAGATAATAGGAAGAATCAGCTTAATCATGATCCCCCTAATATCTGTGACATCAATCATTACCGGCTTAATAGGAGAGGTAGTTATCGCTTCATTATTCCTAGGCTTAGGGTCCCTGATATACGTGCTGATAATATTATTCTTGTTAAAGATTAAACCATAATCTTCTCAACATGCTTCAATATTATATTAACAAGTTTCTCTGCCAGACGCTCTGCTTCAACCTCCTTGTTAAGCACCAGCAACAAGATCTTCTCGCCAAACATTATCCCCAAGTACTTGTACTTGAACCCATTACCACCAAGTATAACATACATACCATGCTTTTTTGGGAAGAAAAGGTTCTCCGCCAAGAAAACAGTATCATCATCTATCTCGGGCGGCCAATAAGCTAATATTCCCTCCTCGAAACTAATGATCATAGCAGCTACAACGCCGGAGCCATCAACTAGTATCGATAATGGTTCCCAGGGCTTACCTATACCAGCCATTATCTTGTCACAACCAGCAAGATTCGTTGCAAGTCCTGTTTTTGTATCAAATAACAAAGGTTGCATCACCACTTATATTATTATTTCCGTTCAGAGTTAAGGATATCTAACCTCAACGATCAAAAATAAGTTGCCGGCGACTACTCGGCGAAAATATTATTCCACAATCCATCGCCAGAAAAGAGGCGGGGCGTCGTCAGGATTCTCCAATTCTATAAATAAACATTAGCCAAAACATATCACAGGAAAGTATCTCGAAATGACCCTAGCCGGGTGATGGGCATGAAAAAGCCCAGACGTCACCGTAAGAAGAAAGGTATCGTTGGTATCGAAGCTGCCATCGTGCTGATCGCATTCGTCATCGTAGCAGCGGCGCTGGCATTCGTAGTACTAAACATGGGTATGTTCACAACACAGAAGAGCAAAGAAGTCATCAGTAGGGGCTTGGAGGAGTCCACCAGCGCACTACAGGTAGCGGGAACAATAACGGCGGAAGTAGAAAGTGGAGCACCTTATGTGGATGCTATCGCAATACCAATACAGGTAGCCCCGGGCAGAGAGGCTATTGACCTTTCTACAAATGTAACGACAATATTCCTGCAGACTCCCAAGAACACTTATACCAATACTCATGAGGGTGTATGGGCACTGTACTATGACTCTGGCAAGGATGACTACTATCTCGTATGGATAGAAGGAGTTCTTAGTGTAAGTAATATAACTCAGGCGATTAGCTGGCCATATTCACTTGCTAACACGACACTAACTATTGACGGACGTAATTACACAGCGATTGATCTCAAGACATCAACGCCGCCGAGTCTATCACTACTCTTCAACAAGACAAAGTCAGTTGTGCTGGATCTACTGAACTTTAACTCGACAAAGGTAACGAAGCAATTGACCAACTCGATCTCATTCATTATATTTACACAGTGGAACAAAGGTTCAACGATACTGAAGTTTGGCGACAAGGCATTAGTACTAGTACTACTAGGAAACAATGACCTACTAACATATTATCAGCAGTTCACTGTTGAGCTAAGACCACCTGTCGGCGCTCCATTGACGATTACTAGAAGCTTACCAGCTTCGCTGACCCCTGGCACTCTGATATCACTATCGTAACGCTGATAAGCAAACATGTCTTAACCCAATATCTTTTTTCCCATATACCCATCACACCTGTATGGTGTCTCGCCATGAATGGGTTTGGCTCGATTTCCATATTTAAGAGAAGGGTTTTGGAGGGTGTTTTAGTAGGTGTAGTAGTACTTTCAGTATTAGTTATATTAGTCATAGCTTCATTTATCTATGTGTTCAACATGATACTTGGCCTAGATGTTAGTATGCCTTTGAAGATAGCTTTATGTTTCATCCCTATAGGTTTTGCTACTTTTGCAACTTCAATAATAATGCATGAAATACTAGACCTAGGCATTATAGCCAATAACATAATATCTTCGGAATACTCGGCAGATTTTTTCAAAGGACACCACGGGAGATCATTAATGATATACTGCCGCCTAAATCATTTCTCCGCAGAAAACTCATCATACCGCTCGTACTGTTGTTCACAAGGAAGATCCTTGAAGAACTACGTAGGCAGGCAGAGGAGGTGATGACTGCTTTGGCCGAAGCTAAAACCGATACCCCCGTAACAGAGATCGATGAGCTACGTAAAGAGATTAATCAGCTTAAGAAGGGATTGGAGGAGCTTAAAGAAGTTGTTGCTGAGATCAGGGCTAGTCTCTCGGATCTACAGAACCCGTTCGCAATGCTTTCTCCACCTCCCCAGACACCATCAATGACGACCGGGACAACCGCCCCTGAGAACGAACGTATAGAGGAGACAGAGAAGACCTGGCTCGAAGAAAAACCAAAGATCAAGATTCCTGTTTCAGGAGGAGGTGAAGAGTTGAGCAGGGTTATCAGAAAAGAAGAAGGGTTTAAGGCGAAGACAAGGTTTGTCGGGGAGAAAGATTATTTGAGCCTCGAGGATTTAAAGGGTTTAATATCCGATATAGGGAGAGCGATCAAAGAAGAGGTCGAAGAGAGGTCCGCTAGGCGTGGTAAGGCTATGGATGTCAGGAGAGTTATCAGGATCCTTAAAACAATCTATTCGCTAAGGAAGTCTTTACCCAAAGAGAGTATTGAGAACATTGTTAAGTTGGCGGAGATCCTCGGATTGATAACGAGCGATGATAAGGAGGTCCTAGACACTGTTATGTCGCTGGTAGAGGATGCCCTCAAACAAGACCTAACCCCCGATGAACAGATACTCGTTCTCTATATCCTCATGAAGAACCTTGGCTACGTTGATGAAAATCTCGAGGACGAGATACTCAAGATAGTATCCGGTGTGATCCTGTCGAAAAAGAAGAAGGCGAAGGAAACCGAAAATGAGGAGTTCCCCCACGGGGTCGTCGGTGGATCTTAGTTTTTTATACGTAGAGGGTGGTCTACACCATGGTCTCGACGACGATATCACAGGCACTGTTGACTATAGTAGCGATATCGCTAGCTGTAGCTCTCGCCGTCGCGGTGATGTCTCAGCTCAGCAATATCCTTAACTCCATTAGCATAGCGGTTAATCATAGAAGTGAAGCTCTCCGCATGGTTATCACTATTACTAATGCCTACTATGATCCTGTTTCCCATAATTTCCACATATTTGTGAAGAACACAGGCGACGTACCATATAGTGATCTAGATAATATCGATGTTTACTTAGGGAATGCTACTGGCGCTCTTGACTACTACAACATTTCTACCGCGAACATAACCGAGTACGG
>JAADCY010000032.1 GCA_013154205.1 Thermoproteota archaeon
AGGAAGAAATTGATGATCTGGCAGAGATGGATCTTTACACGCCGAGTCTCGAGGAAGACGATGACTTCTGGGAAGGCATGGAAGGAGATCTGACAGCTGCGCAGAAGAAAGCCGTCGAGCTACTCGTAAATCCTAGGGGTCTAGCAAGATATACTCTTACAGAGCTGAGCAGCGGAGAAGTCAAAGCCCTGGCTACACTCAAAGCGATAAGCGAGCTAATACCCGATCCGATACTCGTGAACTTCATAAAGAACTACGTCATACTGAAGCGCGCCCATAAACGCAAGGGCGTCAGGGAACTAATAGCGATAGCTGGCGGACGGGCCTGGCGGATACTACAGAATATCAGCCTGTCTAGGATGCGTAAAGTACACACTACTTCTGAGGGAGAAGAGTGGTGAGTGTGACATATAATATAGGGGGTCCCCTATATATAGATCAGAAAAGAAGCCTGCAGCTCAAGCCACGCAAGAACCTTTCACGGCTAATCCTACATGAGATAAGGGAAAGCAATTCTACAAGCATAGTAGGCGTCTATGGTAAAACAGGCGCTGGAAAATCAATATACTCGATGAAAATAGCGTATGAGTTCTACAGGGACTGGGACAAAGTCCTAGACTATATCATCTTTACACCTTTCGACTTCCAGGAAGCAATCGATTACCTGGAGAAAACGGATGATTGGATCCCAGTGCTTATCTGGGATGATGCTGGTCCCTGGATGGAGCTCATGAAGAGAACCAGCTGGCACCCGCTAACCCTGGGGATACGTGGAGCGTTCGAGACAATGCGTTTACGGGTAGGAGCAATCCTTATGACCATGACCAATGAGCGGAGTATGCCCCGAAGCATACTATACAATGGTAATCTCTACAAGTTCCGAGTAAGAGTAGTGAGGAACGGACATAAGAGCGACGGCACTCCTATAAGCATAGCCGAGATCCAGGTAAGAAAGGAGAAGCGCAGCGATTGGGGATCCTACTACTGGGATACCACGAACATATACCAAGACTATTTCGTCCTAAAAACACCAAACTATAGCGAGTACGAAGAACTGCGGAGAGCCTATATCAAGCTATACAATAAGCTCATAATGGCATCTCGAGAAATCGGGCCGAGCAAGATCCTAGACTACATCTATGAAGAATGGAAGAAAATGAGAAAAGAGCTGCCGAGGCAGCCCTTCTATGCAAAGAAATAGGTTAATACTGCTAGCCTATATTGTCTCGCTACAGATCCTAGACGTGATAACTACCTACCTAGCGCTTAGAAGTGGTGCTATAGAGCTTAACCCGTTAGTAAGAATGCTCGGCAATGATCCCGTAAAGCTCCTCATATTCAAGGGCATGATAGGATTCCTTGTCTATCTGTTGATTACAGATAAGAATGTGATGAAGTATCAAAAACTAGTCTTATTGCTTATCTACACAATCATAATGGTTCAAGCCGCTATAACCAATATAATCAACATGGTGATATGATGACCGCCAAGAAGCACAAGAATCTAACATGGAAGGAAGCCGTAGAACTGGCGGTCAAGTACTACAAGCCTGTCCTGGACAAGCTGAGAGAATACGATAAGAAGAAATAGCTTATCTGCTTATACGCTTGATAAGGATCTCATAGGCTCTTCTACGTATTCCTGGTGGTGTTTCAGGATTCATTATTATCAGGAGCAGATCCTCATTCTCGAGGATGGCTAGTAGTTCGTTTATGTATCGCCATAGGCTTGTTGTGCTGAAGCTGCTGTACTTGTTTACTTCCTCGAGGACTTTCCGCTGCGTGATCATGTTATCACCTTTCTTATCCAGTCAGCGTATTTCTTGTAGTGCATGTCCGCTAGGGCTAGTAGGTCTAGGTAGTGTTTCCGTATGATTTTCTCCGGGATCCTGCCCTGGATGAAGTCTATTGCGTTCTCGGGTATCCCGAGTTTCGCCATCTGTGTTGACACGAATTTCCTGATATACTTTGGTGCTAGGAGCTTGTTTCTCCGTGCATACTCGCTTACTTCCTTGTCCGTGATGAGTATTCTCGGCGGGATCTCGGGCGTGTAGGCCACGTATGCTTTCTTGGTTCTGCGCTCGAGATCCAGCTCTACCCTGTAGAACCCGTCTAGCCGTGTCTTCCTGAGCCTGTCTATGTTTCTCAGCAGGTAGACGGCTTCCCGTAGCCTCAGGCCAGTGTAGAGCAGGTACTTGTAGACTGTTCTGTATGGCTCCTCGGCGTTCACTATGGTCTCGAGTACTTCCTGCACGCCTGGAACGTACTTGTCTACTCCGCTCTTCTTGCTCTTTATCTTCTTGAACAATATGCATGCTTCCTCGACATTCTTTTCCTCGCAGAGCCACCTGTAGTATTTCTTGTAGGCCGTGATGCTCCACCGGTTATCATGATCCAACGGCCTGGAGAGATACCTGAGATACTGGTTGCACACGTCCTTGCTTGCATGGTTTCTGCAGTACCTGTAGAAAGCATTGAGTTTTTCAGCATCCGGTGCAAGTGGGTTGTTTTCATCCTGCTTAAAACCACGATGAGAGAGCCGAGCTGAGAGCCGAAGGGCGTCGGGCTTAGGACCCGATGGCGTAGGCCTGCGTGGGTTCAAATCCCACCCCCCGCACCATCCGCTATGTAGTACATAATTTTCTTGATTATCTTCAAGCCGTTCTAAGAGTCCCTACTACCTGTTCATTGCTCTAATATAGAACTACATCGTTCTGTTTATCTTGATCTGCTTCCACAGATCTTCCCAGCCGATAAACTCGTGGAACGCCTTATATGCTAGTCTGCTCTGTATATTACCGGGATCAAAGGGTTTCCTTAGATAACCTAGATACTGTCTACACGTGGACTCGGAAGCCTCTTTCCCTATGCACTAGAACAGGAATTTTTCCGCCTGGGAATCACCATGAATAGCTACATGACTGGGGAAGCCTGGTCATAAGGTGCCGGGTTGAGGACCTGGTGGCGTAGGCCTGCGTGGGTTTAAAAACTCGGCGTAGCAGTTGATTGAGAAGTAAATTTTTGTAATATGTTTTGTCTTGGGAAACTTTATTTTTAAGCTAGTTTATTAGAAATTTAATATGATGACTAAAAACATGGTTCATAGTAAGATGTTTTTCTGGTTATTTGTTTATGAGATAGTCTCATTATCTATAACTGTTATTCTAGGTCTATTGGAGCTTCGATTTAACCATATACATCATATTGAATCAATAAGTTTTATTCTAAAACATGGACGACTTTATGCTATAATGTCTATGTGGCTAGCTAATACTTCGTCGTTTTTCCTAGGTGGAGCACTTGTAATCATTAATCCTATCCTAGGAGTGCTTTCGGTGGTCTTTCTCTCAATATCATTAAGTGATCTATTCGTTTCATGGTTGGCAGGTTATTGTCCTACTCCACACTTTATATATGGCATGATTGAGACGCAAGCATATATATTGTTGTGGTTATTAATCGTTAAAGTTTATTTGAAGCAAAAATCAAGGAAGGATCTATTAAGGAACTGGCTAGATACAGTAAAAGATGTGAAGAGGATAATCGTATTATCAATAATAATCTTCTTCGTTCTTTCTATAATAGAAGTTACCGAGGTAATAGTTTATGGCTAAACGACATATTTTACAAAAGACTATGATAGGAATAAGCTCTATACTGATCATAATTATATCGATCATGTCATCAAACACTATTAGCCTGCCACATCTCTTTGCACATGTATTAGAACTTGTCGGCTCCATAACACTGTTTTCATCAATTACATTAGCTTTAGCCATTCATAGATCATATACGGAAAAACATGAACAACCCCCAGGTTCCCATAATCTATTAAACAAAGGACCTTACGAAATATGCAGTCACCTCTTTTATCTTCTAATAATAATTGCTCAATTTTCTATACCTTTATCTATGCTGAGCATGCCAGGATTGTTAACAGCTATCATACTTATCCCGCTGTGGATATACTTGATTAAAATAGAAGAAAAATGATGAGCTAACAGAGACCATTCTTTACATGCTATGTCTCAAGGAATAATGACTTCTGAGAAGGCATAGAAGAAGACGAAGAGAGATCTTCCAAGGCGATCCCTCTATGCAAAATAAGCTAGTGTTTCCAGCCTATATCGTCTTGCTGCAGATCCTAGACCGGATAACTGCTTTTCTAGCGCTTAGGAGCGGGGCTTGGGAGCATAACCTGTTGGTTAGAACGCTCGGTAATGACCCTGTTAAGCTGTTCTTGTTCAAAAGCTTGATTGGGCTTCTTGTTTACCTACTGGTTGCAGATAAGAATGTGTTGAGGTACTGGGGACTAGTCTTACTGTTCATCTACACAGTCATAATGATTCAAGCCATAATAACTAATATAACAAACATGGTGATATAATGAATGCCAAGAAGCACGATGATCTAACTTGGAAGGAAGCCGTAGAACTTGCAGTCAAGTACTATAAGCCTGTCCTAGACAAGCTAAGAGAATATGATAAGAAGAAATAACTTATCCAGTTATACATTTGATCAGGATCTCGTAGGCTATTCCTACGTATTCTAACCAGCTATTTCTGGCTCCAAGATAATGGTGTGGTTATGAAAGTGTGTTTCCTATGTTTTGTGGGAAAATTCTTTTAGGGGGTTCCGGTTCTTGTTTTATATTGGTTTGTGCCGCCGTAGCTCAGCCGGTAGAGCGCCGGCCTTG
>JAADCY010000125.1 GCA_013154205.1 Thermoproteota archaeon
CGGATACAGCGTCATGACCATCCACGACCACATACTAAAAGCCGAGACAAACCTAGACCTAGAAAAACTAGAAATGCCACGCTGGAAAGTGGTAGGTTTCAACGAGATCATATATGGTTTGAAGCCTTGGGGAATGCCCCCATGGCACAAGATACCCTCAACGCTAAAACTACCAATGAAAATCAAGGATCTCCCAGAGATCACCATGACAGTGCAGTACACGATCAACAGGACAAACACAGGCCTAGACCTAGCCTACGACATATGGATAAAACAGGAGAACAAGACAGACGGAGTACATCCTGGAGACGTAGAGATCATGATATGGCTATATCATGAACATGTCCACCCAGCAGGCAGACAAGTCGCGACAATAACCTTGCCGACCAAGATAAACGGTACAATAACCGATACCAAGTGGCAGATATGGATATACCCACATATGGGGACAGGATGGCTATACATAGCATACGTCATAGAAAACCCCATCAGAAAAGGAGAAGTAACCGTCAACCTCACCAAGATCCTATCATACACCGCAAAACTGGTACAGCAAATCCTAGGAGAAAAACTAGGAGAAATGTACATGATGAGCATAGAGCTAGGAACAGAGATCTTCTACAACAAACAAATACATGTAGAATGGACAATGACAAAATACATCATCTCAATAAAACACCACAAAATGGAAACCAGCAGTAAGACAACAACTAGTACATTATCCCCAACTACAAGTACAACTAGCACAACATGTCGAACAACGCATCATATAAATCAATCATTAACACAAGAAGCAAACAATCAGTACCCCGAAAATACAGGTACAATTTATATAACAACTACGCATAACAGGGCCTCCACATTCACTATAGCAGCGATAACGTCACTAATCATAATAATCATTCTACTGGTATTCGTAATTAGACGAGGCCGGAAAACATAGAACATAAAAATGCCTTAACTGCTTTCTTCAGTCTCTTCACCTGTCTCCTCAGGCTGCCCGAGAAGAGTTTCGGTCATCCTCTTCTTTGCTTTGATGTGTAGGTAGAGTATTATTAGGCCTAGTATTGCGAGCGGGATTAGTGCTAGTAGTGGTGATAGTCCAGGCCCACCATTGTTCATAGAGGTTGTTGTAGGGAGTTGTCCGGCTGTCTTGGCCTGACTAGTTGTGGCGGGCTGTGTTGTTCTTGCTACTGTTGTATGCTTTGTAGTCGTTGTTGTTATTGGTGGTGATGTAGTTGTTGTCCCGGCTGGAGAGATGGTGGTTGTCGTTGTGGTCGTGGTTGTCTGTGTTGGTGCTTGTGTTGTGGTTGTAGTTTTTACCGTTGTTTTGGCCGGGCTTGTTGTTATCCCTATATTGTTGAGGGCCATGTAGATTGCTATTGCTTCTCTTATGGATGGATATGGTTTTACTGTTATCTTAGTTATCTTATTATTCTCTATTGTGAAGGTTGTTCTGACGTGGAGTATTGCGGCTATATTCTCGAGGAGATCTACTACCGTCTCGTTTATGGTGTTGGGTAGGATTATTGTTAGGGAGCTCTGGTTGCTGGTGTAGGCTTCGGGGCTATAGGAGTATATGGGTTTTCCGAGGATTCTTAGAGCGTTTGACAATAGTTTTTCCGGATCGGCTTTTCCGCCCGGTTTTACCTCGTGGAGAATGGTTAGAAGTTTTGCAGTATTTGTTGCTTCGTAGCCTCTCGTCGATGCTATTAGTGATACTAATATGTCGGGTGGCTGGTGATCTGTGGACCCATAGGCGTTCATTGTTAGCTTATAGGTGTTGTTGCTTGATGATAACTTTGCTTTTATGCTTGTAGCGTTTGTGGTGAGTGATATTGTTAGTATGTCGTTGATTATATTGGAGCCTCCTTTAAGAGTGACCGTGGTTAGGCCTGCCAGGAATGGTGTTAGGAAGATTGTTCCCGCTTGTTCTCCCTTGTATCCATGTAGGCCTTTGAGAAGGATCTCGTTTAATAGTTTGTAGACTGGGACTAGATATGATGCTGTTGCATTATATGTTAGCCTTAACTCTCTTACCTCGTATTTCACTGCTCCCTTTACGGGCCGGCCTACCGCGGTAAAGCTCATTTCTCCGTTTATGATATATGATGCGTTGATAACATCTGCCTGGCCCCTTATGGTTATGTTGCCGCCGCTGGATACCTTGTTCTCGCTTATATTTGTGGCGAGTAACGGGTTAAAGATCATCCTTCTGATCATACCGATCAGGAACTGTGATGCAATATCATCTGTCCCCGTCACATTGTATTTTATGACTGGATGCCTGTAGCCTAGGTAGATCAGATAGGATTCCGCATATTCAGACTTCTTCTCTGTCTGGGTTATGATCATTGTTTTGACCTTGAAGTGATAGAATGCTATGTTCCATCCTCCCTCGGACGAGAATACTAGATCAACCTTTATCTCTGGAAGACTAAGAGAACCGGATGAGCGTGGCTTGGATGTTATATTGCATTTGGAAACAATGCGTGCTCCATCTATCGAGATAGAAGTAGTTCCTATAACGGTATTGTTCTCATAATTATCCGGTAAGCCCATGGAATCCAAGGAGATGCTTACCATGCCGTTATCGCTATAGTTAATATTTAATGATAAATACTCGCTGGATAGAGCTGTTCTTTCAGAATATGTATTCTGCACTGATACCGGCGTAATGGAAAATATTATGAAGATAAGCATTGCTAACACTATAGTTTTTTGAGGCAAATCATGCAAAATCTTATTTGCACCTCCATGTAAACATTATGTTTTTTCTTAGGTATTCATAGGAATAATAATTTACCCCTCCAAGCCGTATAGGGTGGAGTATTAGGGACCAGGCCATGAAGCCCACGATAGCCGAGCAGTGGCACGGCGTACACGGGGCGTTCATCCCGGCCCGATAACTCTTGGTCTCTAAAAAACTATTTCTTGCGGAGACCCAATAGGCTCGAGATGATGGCGACGGCAACCATTGCTATGGTGACATACTGTATTGTTAATGCTTGGCTGTACAGGTTCATGTTTTCCTCCTTAATCGATCCCAGCAGCTGATCCACGTGGTTCTTGTAATCC
The DNA here is from genome assembly GCA_013154205.1 of Thermoproteota archaeon. GTDB lineage: Archaea > Thermoproteota > Thermoprotei_A > Sulfolobales > Desulfurococcaceae > JAADCY01. The sequence continues at coordinate 3,079 of JAADCY010000125.1, forward strand.
TCGAGTTTTAATGATAGATTGTTTGTTCCTGCCCCTAGGCTTGATTGTTGCTCTATGACCTTGCTTAGTCCTGCCGATATTGTGTTGTTTAACTGGTTTATTTTCTGGTCGAGGCTACTTATCTTGTCTGCTAGGGTCATGCTTAGGCTCTGGTTGAGGCTGGCTAGGCTTTTCAACACTATTGACTGTAGCTCCTTGATAGAACTACTTATGGCTTCTAGGGTTGATGATATCTCTTCTCTTTCTCCCCTTCCATTAGCACTGCTCTGCGTCACTGTCAAGTTTAACTGGTTGACTGCGTCAAGGATTTTCTTTAAGTCTCCCGCTATGCTACCAGTATCTACTGGTAAGCCGTTCTTGACAAGGGCTTCTATGTCTGAGAGCTTGGCCGTTATGTTGCCTGCCTTCGATGTTATGATTCCTAGTAGTTCTCCCTTATTGTTAAGCATGATCTGCGCTAGCTTGGCCTGGCCATGGAGCAGTGTTTCTAGAGTGGTATTGATCCTCCCGATCACCGTGTTGAGTAATACTGTGATTCTCCCCGCATTCATGTTTAGCGTGGACTTTATTTGTTCTGAAGACTCGCTTATACCCTGTACTTCGGCGTCGAGTTTTGAAAGGTTTGACAGTATCATGAGGTGGAGTTTCTCATCACTGTTATCTGAGGCTATCAAGAGCTTTGCCAAAGAAGAATTTACGCTTAGAATTGTTTTCGTAGTATTGGCTCCGAGCTGCTCTATCAGTGTTTTTAATTGTTGTGTATTGAGGAATGTATTGTTTATCCTTGTCTCTAGATCTTTTATTGCTGTGTTCAGGCTTGTCAGGTTGATGAGTGACCTGTTGACTAGTTCTTCGATAACTCCTAGGTCTGCCGTTATGTTTCCAGCACTTGTCTCGACAATACCTACGATCTTGCCTGACATTGTCAGTAACAAGTCTCTTAGATCTAGGTATGACTGGTTTAGCTCGCCTATGCTTATATTGATGTCTCCCAGCACTGTCTTTATGATTGCTGTATCGCCTAATATGCTGATTATTGATGCGTTAAGGCTTTCGAGATTAGTGTATATTTTTAGGACTGATGTGTTTAGATCACCTATTCTGCCGATCCCTGTTATGATGAGTTCTGCGAGGCTACCATTAATGCTGATCAGTTTTAACGTTATGTTCTCACCTATCTGCCTGACAAGATCCTCGATCAGATAGGTGTTAGCATATGTATTATTGACTAGGCTTATGATCGTTGCTAGTTGCTCCGTGATATTTGTTGTTCCTGTGAGGGACAGGTTTAGGAGCTGGGGCTGCGAACCAATGATTCTCTCGGCGACAAGGCGTGGCGACTGCCCGGTTGCTGATTCCTCATATAGTGCTAGTGCGTGTAGTGAGCCGTACAGTCCTGTTGCGGGGACTGTATAGTTTATTGATCCGTCACTGCTAGGCTTTAATCCATTGAATACTGTTGAAGCATCTAGTTTCAACGTATAGGTATTAGCAGGGCTAAGGCCTGTACATAATATGTCTATATAGCTCGTCGTATTCGATATGAAGGACGGTATGACCACAATATCAGGATCTACACGGAAGATAGCTCCGCCGGTAACGACTCCGGGTAATGGGTGGCCCAGGGTGTCCCCGACCCATATTGTATGGTAGCCTTTGGTGGACGGGGGTATTACCACGTCGATGCTTGCCGAACCATTATGGAGAAGTATTGTTGCTAGAGGTATGGATGAAGCTGGATCAACCAGGGGTGTAATGCTGGAATTACTGGTCTCAGTAGTGTACCATATGGTTACATAGTATCCTGTATAGTTTCCGAAGCCTTGAAGATCAACTCCTACAACGTCGCCGACATATCCGCTCGTCTGGTTAAGTGTTACCGACATTGATCTAACAATATATACAAGTGTCCATCCTGTATAGTAGCCGTCGGTGAATGTCAGATTATAGTATCCCGTGCTGGGTATGTCTGGAGGAACCGTTATGTTTAGATAACCGCCGAAACTAGTCCAGCTGAACGCTCCAAGACTACCATAGGCATTGAGAGACACGTTGTCTACTAGTACCCATGTATTGTTCAGTGTTACGGTAAGGTGTCCATAGGCGGTCCATGCCATTGTTCTGAAGATAAGGGTTTGTCCGGGATAGACAGGGTTCGTTTGATCATTGATTGAGGAGCCGAACGGGTTTGATACGAGGGCAGGTGTTAGTGGTGGCGCCGAGCCATAATAGTCTAGCTGTGGCCCTAAATAGATGAAACTATAGGGGTATTGGTCGTATTCCTGGCTGTACCCCGTAGAGTTATCCGTCACCGTGAAGCTAGGCTGCTTGATATAGCCTGGATAGACATTTATGTCGGGTAGTTTTACCGTGACATTATATCCTGTCCAGTTCCAAGGCGGATTATAGTCGTCTCCAGGGATCGTCATTTGTGTCGGGGTCTCATTGACTATTATTTGGGTGTAGAAGCTCGGCGTATAAGCCCCAACCGTGAAGTTGACATAGTAGTAACGGGTAGTATTAGCGGCGCCGACCAATATGTTGACAGTTGTATTACGCCACGAAGAACCGGTGGGTTCTCCCATAACATATTTCACCGGGACGACGTCGGGTAAAGGTCTTAACGCATTACTGCTCGCGACAACATCCGCCGATGATATACTGTATCTCTCGCTGGGCGGTAGATCGGTTGCTTTAACATAGTACGTCTGATTAGCTATTAGCGCCACGGGGATCGTCATGTAGAGGTAGCCCTGACCAGCAGTCACCGAGGCATTAGGCGGTATTCCAGCATACTGGAATGTCTTGCTGCAGGGAACACGTATCCCTACAGGGCCGGAAGCGAGTATATCCGCTACTGGGATGGGACCTAGATACCATGCATCCGTCCCATTTATCGCGGTGCTATTGTTTGTCGAGAACCATACCCATATATTCTGTACTCCTGTAAGGTTGACTGCTTGGAAGGAAACTATGATCCTATAGCTCACCGATACGTTTATGATCGAAGCTGTAGTATTGCTCAGCGTGTATAGTTGTAGCGTTCCCGTGAAGGCAGCGTTTGCCACTGTCTCTGTATTACTGAGAAACTGGCTCGGTAGGGGTGATAGTAGTATTAGGAATAAGAGGATGGACGCGTATTTCCAGCACTGATTATTACTCATCCGTACCACGGCCAATGATATTGATGGTTGTTTTAATTTTGCATTATAAGTATTTAAACAATCTGTTCGTTCATCTGAAGCCAGAAAAAGAAGAATTATACGTTATAGTTCCGAGGCAAAAACAGGATTTATAAAAAGATATACCGGAATATATAGTGCTTATCTCCCTATATGACTTCCTCCGCCTCCGGCTGTTCGGGAGGAGCTGTCACAATATTTCCCTGGGGAGGCTTCCATGTCAGTGCCAGTACTCCGCCTATAATACTCAGGATTATGACGAGGATGTTTAACGATAATATCCCGAATATAATGGCGATTATACCGCCGTTCCTGACCTTCCCGGGCTCTCCACTATTGATCCATATTGACGCCAGTATTAGTAATCCTCCGCAGATAATCCACCAGACCGCGAACATCATTATTATCCCGACAATCCATGGAACTCCTAATTGACGGCTCACCATTGATACCGCGATGCTACCGCCTGCTAGTATGACTAGACCAGTTATGAAGTCTATTATTGCCGCGATTAGTACGAGTATGAATGAAGCGATTGGTTTGTTGGACATTTATTCAACACCTATCATTGTTAAGCTATATTATCATATATTAATATGTCCAATCAAGCCTAACATGGGCCTATGGACAAGGATTCTATCCAGAGATCACTATATTGTTTTCCAGCCAGTACAACGTGTTCGGCGTTCGCCAGTACATGTTTTGCGTACTTTCTGTATTTCTCAGAGAACGCGTAGAGGTAGAGGCCGTAAGGAACTATATTCGGCACAATCCTTACCTTGCTACATGGAGAGAGGCCGAGGCCTTGGAGGACTTGTTCCCGGAGACTCTGCACAGGACTACCCGTTATCACCGCAACGGCTAATTCCTCGGGCCCCAGACCAGCTCTCCGTAGAACTGCTTTCCAGCCAGCCTTAACGGCGGCAATTGCTTTCTGTACTTCTCTCAGATCCCTCTGTGTAAAATATAGGCCGGACTCCTCATCTAACACGAAGGCTTTACGCCCACCGATGATCTTGTAGCCGCGGCGGAATCTGCCCGACGGATCAATATAGCCATTACGTAGTAAGCCATATATGAGGGATAGTATCCCGGAGCCCATCAATCCCCTGCGGGGATCACCCTTTATCGTGAAACATGGGGTCTCGCCGCAATCCCTAACCATTACATAGTGTATGCCTCCTCTCCCAGCCCATGACCCCCTCCCGACATAGCCTTCGATCGCCGGGCCTGCAGGGGCGCTGGCCACATAGATCCTCTCCTCAGTGATCAGTGCTATCTCGGTGTTTGTACCGATGTCTATGACCATGTAGGGTTTAGTGTAGCCTTGGTGATGGGTTGCTAGGATATTCATTAGTGTGTCTCCGCCTACTTGTCCTGTTATTACCGGTGCTAGTAGAACCGGGGGGTTAACAGGCACCAGCACTGATCCACGCACTCCAGGACTATAAGGAGCCTCGATCAAGCTCTTGACAGGGAGACCCGCTGCGATAAAAGTATTAATAGTGTTTCCAGCTCCGATAATGAGAGCGGTATATTCATCGGATAGCTTGGTCAGAGTGTCGAGGATTAGTTTCTTCATCTCGGCGGCCAACAATGGGTTCTCAACGGCTTTTTCTCCACGAGATATTACGTCAAGTCCATACTTATAGAGGGGGTTGAGGAGTGTTAGTCCGGAGACTACTCTTCCATCAAGTCCTGTCTTAACAACTGTGATCGTCGTAGTGCCCATATCGACCAACAAGAGGTTTCTAGGCTCATACCGTTTTAGAGAAACTATTTTATCATGGAGCTTAACACTGTATCTTCCATCCACAATAGATTGCGAGGCGATTATAAGCTCAGCATCGGCCGGGCTTGAACCATTTATTGTCAAAGCCTTAACTATGGGTTCTATGCATGTTAGTCTTGGCAAGAGATAGTCTTTCCCAGTAACTTCAATAAGCTTCTCTCCAGGCAATCTGATCCTTGTATAGTCGAGAATCCTCGCTTGGCATGCAAGACGCTGCTCGCCGAGTGCTTCGCCGAGAACTACTTGTTCCCGCTCCGTGGGCTTTGATAATCCATTAACTATTACTATGACACGGCATAGCCCGCATAATCCCTGTCCATGACATGGAAGATTGATCAGACCTTTTCTCTCAAGAATATTGCCTAGAACTTCGCCTTTCTTAGCTGTGATTTTCCCATAGCCCTCTATCTCAACTACTACTTTATTGTTATGCATAATTGTTTCCCATGTTCAATCTGGTAGGTAGGTCGATATTATAATGATGTTTATGAAAACCTCTACCATTGTTTCATCAAGATATTGTGAAGAGTCTTTATATCATGTTTGTTACAGATAAATTATTAGTGACATAATACTCATAGGTATAATTATGGCCTCCATGCTCGGAGGTATATATTACTATTATTATAGCTACAATGTTTACGGTGGCAGAAAAACACAACAATCAATCACTACACCAAGTTTCTTCTCAATTATACTCTCTTCCGGGCTCAGGGATACTAATACATATAATTATATTGTAGTATTTGCCCCAAGCAGGTTAGCTGCAGGAATACGTAGTATTATAGGCCAGCATATGAACATAGCAATGAATATACAGGGCACACTAAACGCTACTGGTATAGTTCAAAAAGTATCAAGATATACTAGTAATGGATGGTCGGCAATATCGATCGGCGGTGACGGGATACTTGAGAATATAAGCTTCGATAACGTTGTGATTAAACCCTACTTTTCAGCGTTCCGGCCATACATGTACATAATATACTATATGCATAATAACCCGGCCAAGATCGCGTTGATCCTAACCAGGGATAACACAGCTAACAAGACACTACAAATAGCTAGAGAGCTAAAAATGCTGAAAGGCCCAATCATAATATTTGTCGGCGACACGATCATATCGATCAACTACCAGGTAACAACGATCAAACAACAATATACGACGTATACAGGAACATTCTCCCCAGGGAATAACCCGTCAACAACGAAGAGGCTTACAATCATAGCATACGTAATAGGAAATACTACTAGTAGTGGCGAGCACAAATTCACGATAAAATTAAGAAACATCACTCTCTACTACTACAAGCCATCAAACATTCTTAACGTTGAAGAGAAGAAATCCATTAGGCTCAACAATACAGTAGCAGTTTTTCTTGGAGAAAAACTCGTAATAATAGATCATAGTGACTGCTTTGAGGATAAAGCATCTTGGACCATAAGGTATGGATCACGCTATCTTGCAACATTCATCGTATATGCAGATAAGCCTAGCGGAGAACCGGTTGCGATCATAAGTCTCGATGGAAAAGAACTTGTACGCATATACTTCGATATCTAGGCCTTATCCTTGCTGACTAGCTTCTTAACAATATTTACGGCATCAATAGCTGTTCCACCGTAGGCATCGGCTCCTATCTCTCTTGCGAAATCAGGGGTTACCGCGGCGCCCCCGACGATCACGTAGACCTTATCCCGCAGACCCTCTTTGGCGAGCAAATCTATTACTTCCCCCATGTGTTTAGCAGTACTTGTCAGGAGAGCACTCATAGCCAGTATTTGCGGCTTGTAATTCTTAACCGCCTCCACGAATTGCTCGGGAGACACGTCGACACCGAGATCTATGACTTCATATCCAGCTGCTTCAAGCATTGTAGCGACAAGAGATTTACCTATATCGTGTATATCCCCTTTAACCGTCCCGATCACTATCCTGACTCTTCCTCCGCCACCCCTAGACCTTGCTTCCTCCTCGAGGCGGGGGCGGAGGATCTTCATGGCTTTCTTGAATATATCTGCAGCGTCCATAAGTTCTGCTATGAAGTACTCGCCTTCCTCGTAGAGCCTCCCGATCTCTTGCATAGCCTCACTCATGGGGCCAAGGACAAGTTCTGTCGCCGAGCAACCAGTGTCCAGCGCTTTTTCTACAAGGTCTAACACACATTCTTCATCAAGATCGATCAGGCACTCCTTAATCCTGTTCATAATGCTGGGGTCGCAGGTCAAGGAGTCCTCCTACCCCATTCCGTGTCTTTCCTTGTAGAGCCTGACTGCTCCAACTATGTTTCTAAGCTTACCCAGAACTATCTCGTGGAGATCCTCATCGGGCATCATTCCCTTAAGGCCTCCGAAACCACAATCAGCAGATACAAGGTCTACCCTGCCCCCCGCTTTCTCGGCGACAGCCTCTAAGAGGCCTAGTAGTTCATCCACACTCTCTATCCTGGGCTGCTTGGAACTCGCTATTCCAGGAGCCAGTTTCTTACCAGTCTTCTCGAGCAGGCCTGGATCTATCCTGTCCAAATTCTTCCTGCTACTATAGAATTCGAGATTCACTATGTCGAGACCATTGATTCCTGCCAGTATCTCGAAGAGCTTGGGGGATATGCTTCCACAGACATGTATTCCTTTCTCGACGTTTATCTCTCCAAGTATTTCTTCGTAAACACTTGTTATCTCGTTAGCTGTGTAGCCGTAGAGTATTCTCCTCCTACCAACCATTACTCCGAGGATAGGCTCGTCGAAGAACACTATATTATATCCGAGACCAACTAGCTTCTTAGCTGCCCTCCCCACGTATTCTTTCAGGAAGCCAGCTACGATTTCTTTATTGGTCAACAACGTGTTCTCGAGGCCGAGGCCTTCCCTGACATATATTTTGCTGGCAAGCGTGAAAACACCTGTGACAGGGCCTCTCAACCACTTTATATCCTCTCTGCAATATGCTGCCTCCTCAGCTTCCGCCAGACTCGGCTCCGGAGGCTCAGCATCGATCAGCTTATCGGGATCAGCATAGTAGAAGCCAGCTTTTTTCTCGATAAGGCCTGCCTCGACCAGTGGTTCGAGATATATTTCCACGAAGTCGCGGAGCTGTGGATATGGTGGTGCATCAACACCTATTTCTCGGAGTTCTCGAAGAATCCTACAGGGTAGTCCAGGAGTGTAGTTGAAGGGAAAACTTCCTACATGGCTCGTTCTTATCAATTATCATCACCTATATCATCATAGTCTTTCTCGGGTGGACGAGTATAAACCGTTACCAAGCCAGCCCTCCTAGCTGTTTCCACAGCCTCTACTAATCCATTATTGTCGCCCGGCACACTGAGCAGTATGGCGTCTGCCTTGCCCTGCATCATAGCTGTCCATGTCTCTAGGTCATCGATATCTATGCTGGGCTGGCCTAGATGCTCTACTATATCCTTGTTCTTCCCGGTACGGATGATCACGTAGGGTATGATTGTTTTACCGTTTCTCCGTGCTTCACGTAGCAAGGAGAGATACTTCTCCATCGTCCTACCAGACAAGTACATCACATAGTAGAAGTCGGCCTGAGACCTGAGCCGCTCCACTATCATTTCCAACGGATAGTTTAAGCTTATGATAAGACCGACCTTCATCTCGGGCACGTATCTCTTGATCCACTCCACCGCTTCCTCGCTACGGCGCCACCCACATATACTTCTACCAATACTGGGCCTATCACCCATGGTTAGCAAGATCTTATCGATGCCCGAGAGATATAGGCTCTGAGCCATACTAATTAATCCAAGTTCATTATGATCAACGAGCCTAATATGCGGTACTACGTCAACACCGTATCCAAGGCTTAGATAGACCGATAATGGTATGGATGAAGGCATAGGTAGGCCTAAAGGATTCTCGGGAAGATCAAATACCTCTACCCGGCCTCTCAGCCTCGGCACGAGTTTCTCAATGAATTCCCTATTGCGGAATACTGTCTCAACATATAGTTTTATCGAGGCCAAAGCCGGGTAACACCCCCTCTAGGGATAATACTTAAATTACCCATGAAAATGTCCAAGCTGTAAAATAAGTATATCGTTAATCAATACAAGTACATATTCAAGGAAATCAGTATATACAGCCGTCAAAACACCTTTTCAAACTCATCGTTTAAATATTCTCTAATATATCTTATGGAATACCCTTTTATACAAAAAACATACATCATGAAACCCTAACCGGATAACATAAGTCGTGATACAAATGCATATCGCGAAAACAGCAATATTATTATCCATAGTAATGCTCGTCCTCGTTCTCGGATCGGCCGCATCAGCCGCATATCTTCCACCTCATCTTCCCCCGAGACGGCCGATACCACCAGGCTCTAACCCCAGCGATCCACCGTCAGGGACGGTTGTAAAGCTTCCGAGTGTGATCTACGGGTCATACTCATATGACGCAGATGGAAGAGACATAATACTTACTGGCAAGACAACGTTTTACTCAGAAGTCGAGAACAGTTATGTAGGCAGAATAAACATCTACGACGCCCACACAGTATACGTTAAAGACGTGGAGATAAGGATCGCCAGTGCCGAACTAAAGACTTCGGGCAACGGAGCACTAGTAACTATATCCGCTGATTACATAAAAGGCAATACTATAAAGGTCGATTACAGTGGAAAAGTGATCTTAACAGGTTATCTCAGTGATTACGACACTGTAGACCTCAATATACTGAATCTAAGATATACTTATGGGTTAAGCCTTGGAGGAGTTGATGTAAAACTACATCCAAGCAGTATTGAGGTCGACACATCATATTCGTCGCTGACAAGTAATTCAAAGATATTTCTCGACGTATATCCGTTCACAGTGTATCCGGGATTAAGCGATAGGGTCGTTAGTACTCGTGGCACACTGTCGAACGTTAACGTGTACGTGTCGATACCTAAGACGGTTTATCATAAGTATGTCACAGTTCAAAACGTAATAGGAATGAATGTATGGTCTTATCCACAATACTACAGTGGCATAAACCCACTAGATACACATAACAAGCTACATATAGGAATATACAGGTTCACAGCTCCCGAACTGACGGGTTTCTGGAGAATGGAACTTGTAGGTCTTCAGACTAAATCAGTAGATGTCTCCCTGAACTACTATCAGTTCTCCGATATCAGCATGTCAGAGTCTCATAAAACACTAGTGTTCGGCACCGTGACACCGTTAGGGGTGGCATCAGTATATCCTACATCGCCGCAGGATTACCAGGTGAACCCGACGGACGCGCCCGGGTTCCTCAGCGTCGACTATCTCTACGTATCAGATATTAAGATCAAATCATACAATGTGTACTACTCACTGTACTCGGGAGGAATAAATACTTATGGGAGAATAACAGTTGGAAGCGTGACCGAAACGGGGATCGGGCTAGAGGAAAAGAACGTAGCGCTAACCGGAATAGTGAGTTATTCATGGCTATCATGCCTGGCAAGAGCATCATCGTCGACAAGCAATTTCAGGAAGTGGATGTGGTTCCCAGCATTCAACCTAACTATAAACAGGCCGTTCCAGGTGAGGCCTCTAGAGCTATACAGCAGATCCAAGGGTGTTGTTGAAGACGGGCTTAAATCGATAAAGGGGATCGGTATCTTCATACCGAACAATAACATACTGGTCTATTACAAAGTGGAAGGCTCGGACACGGTCAAATCAATGATCGTTAAGAAATTCTCAACAATAACCCTCAGACTGAATATGAGGCTGGATAAACCTGATCACTACCAGTTATTACTGGTTAATAGAAACGCAGCATCAATAGCACTATATGATCCTTCAGGCCATCCAAGCATAACTCTCAGAATAGGGAACAAGGTATTTCATGTCAGCCAAGTAGCGTTCGGGCTGAGAGGTATAATAATAACTAGGTATACGGCTAGCTTCGCCGACGGTAAAACACAGTCTCTAATATCATTCATACCTATAACAACGGGATTCATATCAAACAGGATATAAGATCACAGCATAAATGATTGGGGAGGCATAGTTTTTATCCTCTCCTCAAAAACATGGTTATCCCTAGTGTTTTATCCTAGAAGCCTATTTTCCGTGGTATTATAATGTATATGTTGAGACAAGTATTCCCTGAGATCCTAACACCTATCACGGTTTCAACACTTATTGGGTAAGTCGTGTTCGTGTTTATCGTGATGTTCAAGTAGCCGTTGAAGGTCATATTGAATGGTAGTGCTGTAAATGTCTTGTTCGGCGTAAATATGTATGGGTTTATCATATCTTTTAGTAGCGGTGGTATTCCAGACACGATAACCGTTAGGCTTAGATGCTTATAGTGATCCTCACCCATGATCCTCACAGTGATACTGGTGTTATAGATCCTTACGTACTTGTAATAAGTGTGCATTGGGTATGGATACATGGGTATAGTCTTAGCGGTAACAATAATGTTGGGGCAGCTTCTCCTCTCCTGTACGAGAAGCAAGAAGAGATCACCTACATGTATAAGCCGATCCTTTAGTGGAGGCATATGTAGTATGAGCACTCTGCTTGTAGAACCTGTCTTAATGATTGCTCGGTAAGTATAGTTCTTGTAGCCCATAATGGATAATTCAACCGATACATCTCCGTACCGGGCATGCCACCCAGCAAATTTCATGAGAGGCATTGTGTTCTCCATAGTGTTATGAAATATGGGCTTCAAACCCATGACAACTAGGTCTCGGCCTATCTTAGTAGAAGACCCTCTCTCGGCACGCCATACCGAGTACAGGACTTCCTCAACATCTCTTATTGTTCCCGAATTACCCAGTGTTCGAGGTATAGATGTATTTGAAGGTGTTAAGTACTTGTCGAGAAAGAACACGGTAATCCCGAGCCATTTCTCGATCCCACCATAGAGACTAGTGTTAATGGGTGCGTAACCAATTATTTCTTCAGCTATTTTGGCTGGTCTACTCGATAATGATGTATTGGTGAGCCATAAGTATCTCGAGGGATCCAGGACGCCCAATGTGTATGCCCAAGCCGTGATAACGGCAGTATTTTTGGCCGGGGGTTTTTGACGTGTTATATTCATGTATATGTTCTTCATTAGCTCTACAGTCCAGTTATACCAAGGCATACGGAGCACTCGTGGCAGAAACCTCAATGCTTCGGGATAACCTGCTAGGACACCGTATACCCAGTTATATGTTCCCTTATTAACGGGAGGATCTACACTGTATAGTGTTGGGCCGGGATCAAGTATTATATTGTCGAGAAAACCGCCTCTCACCATATCTTTCCATGAAAGCCCAGCCGTATCCGTTATCTTTAGCAGTGCATCCGGTTTCCCGTCTCCATCGAGATCAATACCCTTGGAGGCTGTTCCGAAGATCTTTGATGGAACTAATAATACTGCTATACTATGTAGCCTACCCGTATGGGGGTCTCTACCGCTCAGCTTGAGTACTGGTGCTGAGAAAGCCGAGTCTCCAAGGATCATTGCTGAGAGGCTATAGTCTCCGCAGACCCCTATCTCGTTAAGCCTAATGTATAGCGGTGTCTCATAGATCTCGCCTGGACTACCATAGGATACTCCCGGATATGCTATGGCTCTTATCATTCGGGGGAGCTCCTCGATATATATCTTCTTAGCATCCATGCCCTCAGGATACGTGAGCCTTATGGCGAGGCTGAAAGCAGGCTGTGCGACAAGGGACCAATACAGGGTTTCAAAGGTCTGCTCTAGCCAGCCGAGACTACTGGTTAACGGATAGACTGGCATCGATAAGCCTACAATGGCTTCGACCGGGATTTGTTTCCCGTCAACGATTATCTTGCCGCCCATATTGGGGAAGGGTATTCTCCACAGGACTTCTCTTACTCTATAATCATGGTACTTGTACAGGCCGTAGATCCTTAGGAGTGTTTCCTCCATGGACTGGTATCCTAGGCCGGAGAGGACTATGTATTTGGCCAATAAGTTATTCCATGCATACCAATCATTGATCTCTCCATAGATAACTGCTAGTGCTTCTTCGCGCAACGGTGTTTTGACCATGTATATCTCGATCCATAGCCTTGCTCCGTAGCTCATATTATAAGTACCGCTATATATTACTCCGCGGACATCCTGTATTCTATCATAGAGATAGCCGAAGAGATTATATGGTTTGACATCATACATGCCCTCCATTAACGGGTGAGGAGTCCTTGAGACCATCGTGTATGGCGGGGAGTCAAGCACCGTGGTGTGGTTGCCTGGACTATATATCCATGCCAGGGGGCCCGGCAAAATTGCTGGAGAGCTTATGTTTTCGAGGAACACATTTATACTTGTGGAATCCATTGTCCGAAAGACCAGTGTTTTACCATGGCCGGTGTAGTTTATCGTTATACTGGCTATGCCCGCCACTAGGACAGCTACTGCGATCATCGAGCCTAGCAGGACGAGTACTTTATGCTTGACCATCAAGAACCATCCTTGAGCTAGGGCCTCCAAGGTATTCTATTGCTATAAAACCATAATATTCTATTAGGATTGAACACATCAAACCATAGGGCCTAGGAGCAGACACGGGCCAGCAAGCCCTTCTGTGAACGGTTTACTGGTCAGTACCTGCTCCGCGGCTCTATCACCAAAAAACTCTCTAGATCCTGTTTGACGTGAAGCCAGCGACTAGTCCCGGCATTGATAGTAATGGTATGCTCCTACCATCGCTTAGCGATGCTGTTCCTCTAGCTATGGCTATCCCCTGCAGCATCCCGAAAGATATACCTGATACATGCATTACTTTTCCATTGACGATAAGTGTTATCGAGTTATGATATGACGAGTCATGTAGGCTCAATGTGACCATACTACGCCCTATTAACAGGATCTGGTATGGGTTTGGCTTATCGAACTTTAACTTCGCTTTTACCATGACAGTGTCTCCAGGCTTCAGGAACATGGTCTTGTAGTTATATGGCCCTACGGAATAACGGAGGATTGTCGCTGTGCTTGGGATGGCTAGTAGGAAGAGATTTATTGATTTTACTCCTCCCGTTGCGCCTGTTTTTGCATCTTTCATTGTTTCTAGATAGGTGCCGAAAGTCTTTATCGTGCTTCCTACCGTGAAGTTCGATACTATATTACTGTATTCGTCGGGATATACGTCAGCCCGCAACATATTGTAGAGTACCCAATAATCTATTATGCCTGATGAACCCGAATAACTCGTATGGATGTCTACACCGAACACATATGCTCTATCATAGTGGATGAATGCACGTAGATGCACTGGTTTCAGTGTGAAGAAGTTATAAGTGAATAATGTTAGTTTGCCCTTGAAGTTCGAGTACACTATATTGCCTATGTTGACACCAGCATATGGGTAATTACCGTAGCTATCGACCTGTGCACCCGTAACATATAGCTGTCCTTGAGGGTTATCGACGTATATATCTTTGATAATGAGGTTGTTGATGTTTACCTGTAGCCCCATAGTATAGATGCCTGCTAGTAATGTGTAGAGGTAGCTTGTATGGGATGTGAAGCTATTGATAACCAGGTTATTGACATCGAACTTGGCGGCGAAGCCGTGGAAGTGTAGATTGTCAAAGGTTGATATGAATCCCTCTGTTACTAATGCGATAAATCCGCGTAGGTACTGATGCTGCACAATGTTTTTCCCTAAATTAATGGATGCGTAGATGTTGCCGATATAGTCAGGTTCTATCCTATTATACCGGTAAACTCTGTGGATGCCGTAAACGTATAGCATGACCTTGTCTCCGACCCAGTCGATCATTTTAGACGGGCTGAATACTAGGTGTATAGTATTCATATCTATCCTGCCTACGCTATTGTCGAAATATATCATGTCCAGCTCGTTCCCGTAGGGGTCAGCAGCCGAGCTTACAATGGGTCCTTCGAACTTGATCGTTATACTGCCCTTCACAACGCCCACGGTGTCTAGCTTGATAATTCTGCTCAGCGTGCGTAAACCTGTATCATAGTTTTTCACAATAATTACTACGTTATCGAAGACAATGGTTCTAGCATCGACAAACGTTATTGCTGCTTCATCATCGGTTCCTAGAGAGGCATATAGTTCCGTCTTTCCACGTATGATGACGCTTGCCCCGCGGAAGAACTTATAATACGTTCCACTGATGACTTTCGGCAGAGTCAGTGGATCCATCTTAGCGTTAGAGCCCTGGCCAGGATTTGATCTAGGCCTCGGTGGCACGGGATGTCCGGGGATGCCTGGATGCGCTGGTGGTGCCGAGATTATAGGGATCACCTGGATCGCCAGGGATGCTATTAGGATCAAGGATAGAGTCGCTAATACAGTGTTCTTTCTATTCAATCCTACCACACATGTACTTGGGTTAGAGATTACTAGTGCCTATATACAAATATAAGGATTTTGAGCCAAACACCTATAGGCGCGGCTACACCATAGGATGATTTAGGCGAATATATTGGGTCAGTGCAAGGATCAAGAAATACTGATAAGTTTCATAGAAAAGCTGATCACCAGGTATAAGACAAAAGACTTACCTGTCGACAACCTCGGCAAGCCTAGGATCAAGGGTGTCAAGCACAGGCTACTCTACATTAAAGTCCCCGAGGAGATCCCTGTATACAGTATTCTCAGGGTAGAGAAATGCTCTGAAGAAGATCCTATCCGGAGGATTAACGAGATCATAAAAGCTATGGAGACCGGTGTCGGAGAATGGTTGAAACTATTGCGTGAAATAACGGGAAGGATAGGAGGAGTAGTATCATGGCCTGCTAGGTCTAAGTGTCTCAACGAGAAACACTGTATTATCAAGTTCCTTGAGCGGACAAGACGTATAGGTGGGCTGATCTATATTGACTACTTCAAGGACTACGAGCTCCTAGTGCTACGCGTCCTACCACCCTATATGCCATTCGCATTGAAGCTAGCAGCCATGTTCTTCCCGGCAGGATATGTTCCGCTAACCATGCTCATCAACAGGGTTATTTATGAAGCAATAATACCTATGGCCAGACTAGCCCCTCCGGGCCATCCCCTAGACATAGATCCTGAGAAGATAACTGATTATGCTAAGAAACTAGGATCGCTTATCCTGCAGAGATACAATGAAGTATTGAGAACTAGTTCACTAGATATTGTCGAGCCGGAGTTGGAGTTGTTGAAACATATTGATTACCCTATGGAGGAGCTAGTACTATACTTGACAGGTAAAGGCATATTTTTCGCGAAGCCGAGAAACGAGGAATGGGTTATTGAGCATAGGATCATTGCGCCGCCTGTCAGTCCGGAAATGCTAATAGATTATATGAGTCTACGGGAAGCAGTGGAGACGACTTATCCCCCAGATGTAGAGGTGGACTTGTCCCTTTAGAGGGAGCCTGTTACATGCTGGGAGTAGGGAGGTTGAAGAAACCATCGAGAATGCTGAGCGGTGTCACAGTAGTAGCTGTAATGACACATCCTCTCCCCTGCCCAGGTAAATGCATTTATTGTCCAGGCGGGCCCGGCTGGGACGGGCCTAAAAGCTACTATGGTAACGAGCCAGCACTGAGAAGGGCTAGGAGGTTCGGCTTCCACCCTTATAGGCAGGTCTGGTGGCGTCTCCGCCAGTACG
>JAADCY010000016.1 GCA_013154205.1 Thermoproteota archaeon
CCATATGATAGGATAATAGTTACAGCTGCTGCTCCGGATATACCCAAGCCTTTAATCGAACAATTAAGAGATGGTGGAAGAATGGTTATTCCTGTAGGTGATAGGTGGGTGCAAAGACTATACATTATTGATAAGAAGGATGGTAAAACAATTATTAGGCGTTCAATAGAGTGTCTCTTTGTACCCTTGATCGGAGAGTATGGGTGGAAGTACTAGCGTTTAAACCATGCTTCGAGACCCATTTGTTTGCCTTTTATATGTTCTCTATAAGCCTTCATAAGTCTCTGGACAGCGTTTTTCACACGTTCTGGATTGAAATCATGTTCTTCAACCAGTATCTCATAGATCGCCTTCTCGTCGGGTTCTCTCCATTCGAGCTTATAGTCCTTCGTTACAGGCGGGTTAAGGAAGTATTCTCTGATCTTCTCGGGAGGAGCCGGGAATTCCGCCTTATATAGCTTAACTATTTTCTCGATCGAGCCATAGGCCTTAATGAGCTGCAATGCTTTCTTAGGCCCTATACCCTTTATTCCATCAGGATTGTAGTCGGTGCCAAGCATGATAGCTATGTCTATGAGTTGTTCACGCGTGATACCTAATGCTTCTAGTAATTTTTTAAGCTCTATTAACTCGGGCTTTATCTCAATATACACGTTTTTCCTCGGAAGCTTTCTTCTCCCTGTTATCGTTAGGTTTCTAATAAGCCTCGGAGAACCAAACAAGAGGCTATCATAGTCTTGTGAAGCGCTTGCCCATGCATCGCCCCTGCTAGCGATAAATGCTGCTTGTGCCTCTCCCTCGGCAGGTGCTTGCACCCATGGAATACCCATTGCGTCCAGAAGTTTTTTAGCGTCCGCCACCATCTCATCAGTAAGCTTTGCGGCCATCATGGCGTATCTGCGGGCCGCCTCTAGATCTCCTCTTCTTATTGCTTCCTCATACTTCTTGGAGGCATCCTCCTTGATCTTCTTTCTCCTCTCTATCTCCTTAGCCTTTATCTCCGGTGGCTTACCATCGAAGACATAGGCAGGCTTTATCCCGTGTTCCATAATGTTTATTGTACGGTAGAATAAGCCGCTTAGATGACTTGTTATCCTCCCTTGGCTATCCATGAGAGGTGTTCCATCGGGCTGTCTAATTGCTGTTAGAAACTGGTACAGCGCGTTATACCCGTCTATGACGATCGCTCTACCACGTAGTGCCCTTAGATCATCGATTATGGTCTTCGCCTTATCGGGGATTAAATCTCTAAGGTTAACACCCATTCAGCGTCACCTCTCTCCTACATATCATTATAGTTATGCGGCAAAATAAACTAGGATCATACACTTCATGAGAGAAGTTTTGTTATATTAGGCGATACTTTAATCACAAGGTCTCTTCCTACACGGGCTACTACGATGAATCCTCTAAGTTCTAGCTTCATGAGTTCTTCATAGAACTCTGATCTAGAGACATCTATTCCGTGATCCTTCTTCAGGGTCTCGAGTAGGTCTTTCTCACTAATTCCGGCAGTATGGTTGAGTACTTCTTCTAATATTAGTCTAAATAATGGCTGGTTTCGCCATATCTCTGAGAAACGTGGCATTATAGTTCACCTGGGCTTAACGATTGTTTTGTAAGTTGCTCATGTATGGGTTTAATCATAGTTGATTATATAAGCATTAAATTGGAAAATGAACGTGTCCCGCTATAATGTTGTTGAGGTATTGTTTAAGAATATACTGATGGTTTGAGATATTCTCTCGGCAATCTCTGCCTAGCTCTCGTCGCCCATTCCTCATATATTCTCACTATGTCAGGCGTTATTGATGGCTTAACTTTCTCCATTGCTTCGAGGAAGTGCCTCATATGTATCTTTGTGATATTGATATCTTCTTTGAGGGCACGCATAGCTGCTTCGCGAACAAGTGCTTCTAGGTCTGCACCACTGTATCCTTCTGTTCTTTGTGCAAGCTCGTACAGGTCGACGTCAGGGGCTAATGGCATGTTGCGGGTGTGTATCTTGAGTATTTCAAGCCTTGAGTTAACATCTGGCGGCGGCACATAGATCAGCTTGTCGAATCTACCAGGCCTCAAAAGTGCTGGGTCTAGTATGTCTGGCCTATTAGTGGCGGCGATCACCACTACGTTCTCGAGACCAGATATGCCATCCATCTCTGTTAGTAACTGGCTAACGATTCTCTCGGTCACTCTTGTATCGGCAGCATATCCTCTAGCCGGCGCGATAGCATCGATCTCATCAAAGAATATCACTACAGGAGCATACATTCTCGCTTTCCGGAATATTTCTCTCACAGCTTTTTCTGATTCTCCTACCCATTTGCTTAGTATTTCTGGGCCTCTTACGGCGATGAAGTTCGCACCGCTCTCGGTAGCAACAGCTTTTGCAAGCAGAGTCTTACCAGTACCAGGAGGACCATAAAGCAATATACCTTTAGGCGGCCTTATACCTAGTCTCTTGAAGACTTCTGGGTACTTCATAGGCCATTCAACGGCTTGTTTCAACTCCTGCTTAGCCTCTTCGAGGCCGCCGATATCGTTCCATGAAACCTCTGGTACTTCTACGTAGATCTCCCTCAGACCGCTCGGCACGATCTCCTTGTAAGCCGCCATGAAGTCCTCCATTCTAACCTCCATTTTCTCAAGAACTTCAGGCGGTATCGTATCGCTATCTAGGTCTATCTCGGGCAGATATCTGCGTAGAGCGTTAAGAGCTGCTTCTCTCACAAGAGCTGCTATATCGGCACCTGTGTATCCGTGTGTTATCTCGGCGAGCTTACGGAGATCCACATTGTCAGCCAGCGGCATCCCTCTTGTATGTATTTGTAGTATTTCGAGTCTTCCCTGCTTATCCGGCAACGGGATCTCGATTTCACGGTCGAACCTACCAGGTCTTCTAAGAGCGGGGTCAAGCGCGTTTGGTCTATTTGTTGCAGCTATAACTATAACATCTCCACGGCTCTCTAGACCGTCCATTAGTGCTAGTAGCTGAGCTACAACTCTCCTCTCGACCTCACCCATAACCTCGTCTCTCTTCGGCGCGATAGCGTCTATCTCGTCTATGAATATTATGGCTGGTGCATTCTTCTTTGCCTGCTCGAATATTTCCCTAAGCCTCTGCTCTGACTCGCCATAGAACTTACTCATAATCTCCGGGCCATTTATTGCTATGAAATATGCTTCGGATTCGTTAGCAACAGCCTTAGCCAATAAAGTCTTACCAGTACCAGGAGGACCATAAAGCAATATACCTTTAGGCGGATCTATGCCGAGGCGTTTAAAGAGCTCTGGATGTCTGAGTGGTAACTCAACCATTTCACGTATCTTCCGGATGATATGCTTCATACCACCGATGTCCTCGTAGGTGACACGTGGTACTTTGTAGGCATCCATAGGCTTCTCAAGAAGCACAACATTAGTTGTTCTCTTAATTATCACCGGGCCCTTAGGCTTAGTGAATACCACTTTTAACGGCAGGCTCTGGCCAAGTATCGGTATCATTACTATGTCTTCTTCCATGACCGGCCTGTCCAGTAGTTTGTTCTTGACATAATTGGCGAGCCTATGATCTGCAGGCGCGAAATACTTGGCTGGCGCAAGTTTCACGACAACCGCTGGCGGTACGTTTATCTTCTCGATCACCACCTTGTCGCCGATCTTAACCCCTGCGTTCTGTCTCGTGATGTTGTCGAGTCTGATGATGCCGAGGCCCCTATCTTGCGGTCTACCCTGTATCACTCTAACAACTGTTCTGCGTTTGCCCTCAACAGCTATTATATCGCCGTTCTCAAGGCCAAGCTTCTCCATAATTTCAGGATCTATGCGTGCAATACCCTTGCCTACATCTTTAGGTTCGGCTTCCAGAACTCTCAAAGTGATCCTGTTTTTATCTTTCTTAGATGATGCCGATATGTTCACCAATTCCTCCACCTTAAAACAATACTGGGCACACATATGAATTTATGATGAGTATTATATCTCGGTTTAGAGAATCGTGTAATCCCCTTAAATACTATTGTTATCAAATCACTTCATGCATTTTCTAAAAGGCTTAAAGACCTATAGGGAAAAACGTTACTCGCTAATCCTATGAACCGCTTCAACCTCTACCTGGCTGACACCCTCAACATTCATTACCGCTTTCTCTAGAGGCTCTGTTCCACCCTCTGTTTCCTCGGGTATGAACACATATAGTCTTAGTGCTTTGAGCCCGAAAGCTATTGGTTCTATATCATAACCTTTAATCTCATATCCCTCGGGAAGAGCTTTCGCGATCTTGTTCTTGAGCTCCTCGAGATCAATATTGATGTCTTCAGGTAGAACCTTTAAGAGCACGAGTACTTTTGCCATATCCTATACACCTCTAGCTTATGGACCCCTAAATCCACAGTTGGGACAGACATAGGGTACAGATAGCTTTCTACACTTCTTACATCTTCTTATAATTACCTGTCCACAGTTAGGGCAGATGAACGCTGTACCGTGCTCGTGTGGAGGGATTATTCTATGGCAACTACTACATACTGGTGGCGAAGCAGCCTCCAGCAACGATATGTTCTCCGTCTCTAAACTATACTTTGCACCCATTCCCATCACTCCCGCAATACACTTCTACTATGCTATCCGATAATCTTTTAGGGAGACTTAAAAAACTATTCCAAATTTCTTGAA
>JAADCY010000033.1 GCA_013154205.1 Thermoproteota archaeon
AACTGTTTATTCTAAGGATAACTAGTTAATCCTCTTCAAACAAAGTATTATCTAGAGGTGAGAACTTGTCCAGAAGAGGAATAGGGCCATCTAGAGGCGTGCCTCGGAGGCCTGAAAGATATAGGTGGCTTAGAAGCGATGGTAAACCAAACTTTGAAGACAGGATCTATAAGACAACGGAAGAAATGGAGATGATAGCTAAAAAGCCCGTGGAAACTATAGCTCCGCAGTCACCGGTACTAGAAGCAACTGAGAAAATGGCCAAAGGATACAGAAGCCTCGTAGTCGAACAATCAGGATATCTACGCGGCTTACTGCTCGCATCACACATAGTGAATTATCTTGGAGGAGGAGAGTATTACAACATCGTTAAGGAGAGATATAACTACAACATCTATGGTGCACTTGAAAAAGAGAAAGTAGAGACGCTCATGATAAAAGAGCCCGTCGTAGCATATATAGACGAGAAGATCCCGGATGTCCTGGAGAAAATGGTTCTCAACGAGATCGGTGTCGTACCAGTTGTTCTGAGGGATGGCAGAGTCTACGGCATTGTGACAGAACATGATCTGCTTAGATACTTTATGAGTGGAGTAAAAATCGGTGTACCCGTATCAGAGGTAATGTCGACGCCGGTCATAACGATAGAATCTGGCTCACCGCTAAAAGAAGCAATGAAGAAAATGATCAAATATGGTTTTCGAAGAGTACCAGTTGTCGGAGAAAATGTTGTGCTAGGAATAATAACTGCAATGGATATAGTGAAGTACTTCGGCTCCCATGAAGCGTTCAAACACACATCCACGGGTAATATCGAAGAAGCCATATCAATACCTGTAGATGATCTAATGATACGCGAGCTCGTCACAGCCAGACCAGATGAGGATTTAGGCGATGTAGCGCAGAGAATGGCTGAACGAAACGTAGGCTCAGCCCTTGTGGTTAACGATAAAATGGAGCTCATAGGCATAATAACAGAGCGAGACATACTTTACGCTGTTACGGCGAAGCGCTAGGCATGAGAGGTGATAGGATAATGGTTAGGACAGTTAATGAACTATTACGTGAAGATATACCACGCATAGATAAAAATGATACTTTATACCATGCTTTCAAATTAATGGAGAAAAGCGGTATAGATAAGATAATAGTACTTGAGAACCGTGTGATCGAGCCGGGGAAAGAAGTTAAATCACTAGCCGGAGTACTGACGAGCAGAGATATAGTCCTTAAACTAGCAACTCAGAGGCTCAGCAGAACCACCCCGAGCAGAGTACATGTGTCAAGCTTCATGAGCTTCCCACCGATAACCATTAAGCCCGGGGCGACGCTGGCCGAAGCAGCTGAACTAATGCTTAGCAAGAAGATCGGATTATTACCTGTAATTAATGAGAATAATGATGTCTTAGGAGCAGTTCTAAAAACCGACATAGTAAAGCTAGCGGAGAACGATGACACTGAGGTCAGGACAATAATGGATACAGCCCCTGTTCTCGCTAGGACTACAGATAGAGTTCTAAAAGTAAGACAAGATATGCTCTCAACAGATACAAGCTTTGTACCAGTACTTGACGAGAACGATGAACTAGTAGGGTATGTAACAATCTATGAACTAGCATATGCCTTCGTTAAATTCGAAGACATTGTACCGTCAAAATATAGGAAAGAGAGAATAACTCATCTAATAGTTGAAGATATCATGAGGTTTAGGCCTCCGAAAATAAGGCTAGTAGATACTGTATCGCAAGCCGTAGCAGAGATTATGAAGAAGGGTAGTAGAGGCGCTGTAGTCATTGATGAGATCGGAAAAGTCGCTGGCGTCGTAACGATCGACACATTACTGAATCACATTGTCACAAATAAGCGTGAGCTTCTGGACTAGCCAGTCATCTTTTCTAAATATGGAAACAATACTTAGAGGTAATGTTTTTTGGAAGAACCACGATTTATCGTTGACTCCATGCTCGGTAATGTTGCTCGATGGCTACGTATGCTCGGCTACGACACACTATATAACAGGGCCTACAAGGACTGGAAAATACTTTATTTGGCAGAGAAAGAAAGCAGGATCATTATCACAAGAGATAGAGGATTACATCATAGAGCGATAAATAGAGGATTACGGAGTCTTTATTTGTACATGGATGACATGGCTGAAAGACTTGCATTCATAGCCTATCGAACAGGTATCAGACTCCATATAGATCTTGATAGATCAAGATGTCCTGTCTGTAACGGAGAGCTAAGAAAAGTGAGCAGGGCTGAGGTCAAAGGCCGTGTCCCAAAGAAAGTCTATGAGCTACACTATGATTTCTGGGAGTGTACGAAGTGTGGGAAGATATATTGGGTTGGAGGACATTGGAAAGGAATAGAGGAAACTCTTAGACGGGCAAGAGAGATCTTGGAGAAAATGAAAGAGGGAAACATATA
This sequence comes from Thermoproteota archaeon, assembly GCA_013154205.1. Lineage (GTDB taxonomy): Archaea > Thermoproteota > Thermoprotei_A > Sulfolobales > Desulfurococcaceae > JAADCY01. The sequence goes on from JAADCY010000033.1 coordinate 2,431, forward strand.
CAGTATTACAGAGGGGGGAATATGAGTACACCAGTACATCCTAGAGAATTAAGTCTTGAAGAAGGAATATATGCTGTCAAGCTAGCTAGGAAAGCTATAAGCGAAAAACTCTTGAGCGGTAAAACAATCACATTACCGCCAGATGCACCACCGATATTCAAGAGACCTGGAATGGTCTTTACAACGATCGAAACCTATCTAGGCGAGAACAAAACAGAGTTACGTGGATGTATTGGGTTCTTAGCACCCATATACTCACTAGGAGAAGCGATAATAAGATCTGCGATTGAAGCCGCGCTCAACGATCCGCGCTTTCCCCCTATGATACCTGACGAAATAGACCGCGTTGTCATAGAGGTCACAGTTCTATCGGAACCTGCTCCATTCAATGTTAGCGATCGAAGAGAATTACCCAAGCACATAATTATAGGAAGATATGGCCTGGTTGTCGAAAAAGGATGGTTTAAGGGAACATTACTTCCCATGGTACCTGTAGAGTATTGTTGGGACGAAGAAACATTCTTGGCAGAAACATGTCTGAAGGCTGGGCTATCCCCTGATTGTTGGCTTGACGAATCAACCTCGATCTACTATTACGAGGGACGTGCGTTCAAAGAACTGAGGCCTAATGGAGAGATAGTGGAGCGTGATCTTAACAGAGAATATATTGAGTTGTGTAAGAAAAGATGATTTAATCCGATCCGGGAGAAGATGATAGTAAGCAGACACTGCCTTTATGCAGGATCTTATATTTTAACCCGGATAAGTTCTCGAGAAGCCGTTTTATGAATTCACAGTAGGCTTCGCTGGGATGACCACACGTTATTTCGATAAATTGCGTGCCTTTATCGTACCATTTTCTGACAATCCTACCTAGCCCAAGTACAGATATGGTCTCCACGAGTAGGTCTCTATCCTTTATATTGACACCCAGTCTTTTCTTTATCAGATCAGTTATGGTCTCAATAATTGTCCTAGAGGTTTTCTCGTCAAGCGTGCAAAGAGTCTTTAAAGGGATTAAGGACATGGTTTCGCGTCCGATTTCGACAGGAAATAACCATGGATTAACTACATATCCTTTATCTGATGGTTCAAATGCCTTAAGCACATCAACATACATCAGATCGTTAAGTAGCACGAGTCTATCTGTTAATGACCATATGGAATCTCTGCTCTTAGAGGACAATATACAGGTCAAATATGGGCTGGGCCTGAAATTCATATAGCATTCGATTAACTTTATGTTCTCAGCGTCTTTAATTAACTGTATTGCGTTGAGCAATGTCTCTGTTTTCCCAACGAGTCGTACGCAGAAAAGGCTTTCATTACTCTTGATTATCGGTGAGGGCTTTTCAAAATAGGTTGGCTTACTTATTGTTTTTCCGGGAACGCCTCTCAGTCTTCGCTCTAAAAGCAATGATTCGACATAGTCTTTAAATCGATGTGTAAATAGTCCTTCTTCCCCCATTCCGGGCACCTTGCCATACACTATATAGTTATGATGACAAGAATGTTTAAGTATAGTTATGTCGTTAATGCGTAGTGGTTATTATAATCTGCCCAGCTAATATTTATCATCATGATGCCCGCTCTATATTGGCGGCAGGTGTGTCTGGAATGAAGCTATCTATAAATGCACTGCTTACTTTTCCTGTAGAAAGAACTATCTCCGAGATCACCGATTTCATACAGGGATATATAGATGAGGCTAGTGTGAAAGGCGTTGTTGTCGGCGTTAGCGGCGGTATAGATTCATCTGTAGCCCTTGCACTAGCAGTTAAAGCTCTGGGGAAAGAACGTGTAACTGCCCTAATACTTCCCGATAGAAGAACGACTCCTAAACAAGATGTTGATGATGCTTTAACGCTTGTCAAATTATTCGATGTAAAACACTACTTGATTAATATAGATGAAATAGTTGATGCATATTCGGCGCTCCCATTCTTTGATCTCGAAGACAATATAGCTACAGGAAATCTTCGAGCGAGAATAAGAATGAACATCCTATACTATTACGCGAACAGGTTTTCTCATCTCGTACTGGGTACAGGTGATAGAAGCGAGATATTGATAGGTTATTTCACCAAATACGGTGATGGTGCAGTGGATCTTTTACCTCTGGCGTGTTTATATAAGACGCAGGTAAGACATATCGCGCACTGGCTAGGAATACCCGAACGTATAATCAAGAAGCCGAGCAGTCCTAGGCTATGGCCCGGGCATCTGGCTGAGAAAGAGCTTGGCATGAAATATGAAGACATAGATCTTATCCTATACGGATTATTTGATCTTGGATTAACAAAGGAGGAACTATCAGAAATAACTGGAATATCTACAGAACTGATCGAACGAGTTATAGCTCTTCATCGTAGAAGCAGGCACAAACGCAGCTTCCCACCATATCCTAGGCTATCATGGAATAGAGAGCCACTAAAAGAATTGTGACTGATTACGACTGAATATCTACATACCTTTTATAGTGATTTTTAAGACCCCATTATCTTGCTTAACAACTAGATCGGCTCTCTCAACATAGATCCATACAGCCGGGAAAGGCCATGTTATGAAATTTATTGTCGACTTAGTATCTACAGAAATCTCTGCCCTCTTGGAACGCAGGTCCATTTGATCATTTATGAAAACCTGTACTCCATCCTTATCGCCCCAAACCCTCAGCTTCAATGGTATTAAAACAGCTTCAACCATATTCTCTCTCCTAGTTATCTTCTCAAATGTATCATTAACTAATCCTTCACCACTGTATTCTCTATCATAAACAACTATAGCGCCATCTTCTTCCCGGAGCTCCGGAAGTCTGTTGAACAAAGCATCCAAAACGAGATTATCATGATCAACTATTATGGATGCTTTATCACAGCCTTTTAGAAATGCATGGCTGCTATGATAATCTCTCCCAGCAATACTGATTCTCCCTTTCTCGACCCTAACATTAACGCTAGCCTCTTCGACTTTTCTAGATAGGAATTTCTTTTTCATTTTCTCCTCCACCTCAAATAGTTTTGTAGTTCAGCCTTAATACTCTCTTCTGCATTTCTCAGTATTCTGGGGTTCAAAGATGAGGATACTGGCACTTACCGACATACATGATAGATTATCGAGGGCTCTAAAGATAGTTATGTCGAATAAAGATATAGATACAATCATAGTAGCTGGTGATATCACGCATTTTGGTACTTTAGAAGAAGCTCTTAACATACTTCGTAGTCTACATGAATCGTCCGGTGTGAAAGTCTTCTATGTTCCCGGCAACTGTGATGATCCTAGGCTCCTAGTATATGATAGTGATGATGAGATAGTTAATCTGCATAAAAAGACCTATGATCTCAATGGATTCACCTTGCTAGGCATAGGTGGAAGTAATCCTACACCTTTTGGTACTCCTATAGAGTTTACAGATGGTGAGATCAGAGAAATGCTTAGCATGGCCAATGATAAAGGACGTGGAACTAAAAAGATAATTGTTACGCACGCGCCAATATATGGTATCAACGATGTTATCGGCGGAGTACATGTAGGATCGAGAGTTCTTCGAGAATATCTCGATAAAAATACTGAGAGTATTACATTGTGGATAACTGGTCATCTACATGAATATAGATATGTAACAAGGTATAGAGACACAATTATCGTGAATCCCGGGCCCGCTATGCGGGGATTCTACGTGATAGTAGAAGTAAGCAGTGACCGTATCAAGGCCGAACTAAAAAGACTTTAAGGTATAATTAGAAACAATTACTTTCTTCTTCCCTTACTCGAATAGTTCCGGATAATCATGTATAAAAGAATACAGATCCTTAGCTACATAGGTCGGCATATACTCCGTCGTTTCCAGGTCATCCGGCTTTGAAGCACCCGTTAATACTAGTAGGGTGTCAACACCAGCTCTATTACCTAGAGCAATATCAGTATCAAGTCTGTCACCAATAATTAGGACGCTATCCTTATCGGTATCGCCTATAGCCAGATCCAGTATCCACTTATTGGGTTTTCCAGCTATAAAATCAGGATCTCTACCAGTCGCCTTAGCTATCATCTCTACGATTGAACCCGCCCCTGGATCAAGCCTGTTTTCCACTGGAAGAGTAGAATCGATATTAGCGGCGACAAAAACTGCTCCCTCCTGTATCATTCTCGAGGCTTCACGTATCTTGCTATACGTTAAGTGCCTGTCTAAACCTACAATGACGTGATCTACTCTCATATCATGGGATACTGGTATGAGATCATTAGCGACGGCCTCGTAGAAAAGCCCAGCCTCTCCAACTATGAATACGAACCTGCCATTGTTTTTCTTGACCCAGTACGTTGCAGCGTAAGCGGATGTTATTATGTCATTTATATCAGCGCCCAGATCATAGTTCTTCAATATCTCAACGTATTCGACGCGTGACTTAGTCGCATTATTTGTTAGATATTTTACCTTGACACCTTTTCGCATTAGTTCTTTAAGCGCTTTTATGTTCTGTATAAGCGGTTTGCCCCCTCTCCATATTACTCCATCGAGATCAGTTACTATTAGCCTGTATTTCCTCATAGTATGTTCGCCTCTATTTTCTCGAGTGTACGGCGCGCTAAGGATTCAAGATCATCGGCGAAAACATAGAGTCCCCTAGGATCGTATTCTATCATTTCACAGTCTAGCGTAGCTACTTTATCGGCCCGAATTATTTTTGCATAGGGTACGATGCCCGTTTTTGAAATACATAACAAGTACTCGATACCTTTATGCCTCACTACACACATGACGTGTTTTATCTGGTCTTCGCAGAGAGTTTTTTCGAAATAATTTGATAAGATCTGTTTTACTCGCATATATGATCACTTTGTATATGAAAAATTATTATTAGACCATGTATAGCTTCTTCCTAACATCATCGGGCACATCGTCTTCTTTAAGTATATAATATGATATCGGTGCTTTCCTAGTCTTAGGGCCTACGACAATGTATCTCGTAGGGTCGTTGATATCGAAGGACTCTTCTTTCTTACCTTTCTTCTTGAGCCTAATGTTTAGCACTCGTACCTTGACATACCAGCCATCTTTTCTCTGTATATAGATGTATTTGCCGTGTTTGCCGCCCATTGGTAACCACCTTTTTCCTGGTTGGAGAAAAGTATTCATTGGCTAATATAAGGATTTATTCTCCTAGTTATTTCTTCCACGTATAGAATCTTCCTATTAAGTAGTTGAGTATGAAGCCAGCGAGTATTCCGAACGCGGCGCTCACGATTACCTCGAAGTGGAAGATTCCTGTGAGTAAACCTATTGTTGCTGATTGAGCTAATAGGCTGCCAAGGCTTGCAACGTGGTATTTAAGCCATCTCTTGATCCTGGACAATATTCCTCGTTCAAGCTCTAAGTCGCGGAAAGTCCATAGTTCGTGCAGGATGAAGTTCCATGAAAGACTTATCTCAAATCCCGTGAAGGCCATTAGGAATAGGCCGAATGGAGACGATAATAACTGAGGATAATGTGTGCTCAGAATCTGTATTGTTCCCAGATTAACTATTGCGCCCGAGAAACCCACTATGCCGAACTTTATGATACGCAACGGCTCGTGAAGGGCAACGAGAAACGTCTTAGGAAGTCTGCCGTAGATTGTTAGTACATAATCATATATTGGTACATCATAGAGTACTTCGACCACACGGGTTGCTTTTTCTAGGAGCTCGTCAAGGCTCTTAATCATGCCTGGCATTTTATGTATAAGGTCTTTCCTGATGATGACTGCGAGGCTTGACTGGAGATCATTATTCCTGAACGGTATCGGGGACTTGGATAGTGTTAGAAGTAAGCGTGAGAAAGGAGATCTGGGCTTACCTATTACTATAACCATATCGTTATCTTTGAAATCCTCTGCTATCTTGAGGATATCGCGTTTGTAAGGATAAATAATGTCTGGTATCACAACATAGTAGTCGGCATTCTCATTGTTCAGTATATCGAAGATCTCATCGGGGTCGACGGCCTCCCTATATTTTTTCAGGCCAAGCTTGCTTGTAAAATCAGACTTTATAACTATTAATTTATACACCATTGATGCCGGCAGCACCTCTTGTTTCCTTATATTTCCCTAACAACCATATATTTTCTAACGATTAAACAAATACTGTTAACGGTGCGTACTGGATTGACTGACTCCATATGTCCTGGCGAGTGGTACAAGGTAATTGATAAGATCAAGAAATGCACTAAATGTAAGCTTCACAAGACAAGGAGAAACCCTGTTCCTGGAGAGGGTCCTTGTAATGCAAAAATAATGTTTGTAGGCGAAGCACCGGGTGGAAAAGAGGATGAAACCGGTAGGCCCTTCGTTGGTGCTGCTGGCCAGTTCCTCACGGAGCTCCTAGGCATGGCTGGGCTTAGGAGAGAGGATGTGTTCATAACGAATATTCTTAAGTGCCGGCCGCCGAACAACAGGGATCCCGAGCCGGATGAGATCGAGGCCTGTAAACCGTATCTTGTAAGACAGATAAGACTGATCTCCCCCAAAGTAATAGTCACTCTGGGGAGATACGCTGGTAGAACATTGCTAGGCGATGCCGGAGTCAAATGGACTAGTATGTCACGTATGCATGGAAAAATATTCTCTGTTGAGCTCTATGGTGTTAAGCTTAAAATCATGCCAACCTATCATCCAGCTGCCGCTCTTTATTATCCCAAGCTGAGGCCTGTGATAGTTAGGGATTTCAAAGAAGTACTCAAGGCGTTAGTCGAAGAGCTAGCAAATGAAGGTAAACGTGGAGAAAGCGGTAGGCCTCGTACTATCCTTGATTTTCTAGAAAAATCTTAGCCTAGATATTTTCTGATCGAGAATCCCGCTAGGAACGCTCCTAGTGATATGAGTATTATGGCGATCGCATAGAATAGGACTTCATAAGCAGGAGTGCTTGTTACGACCTGTGTCTCAAAGTTTATCTCGGAACCACCATGTTGTTGTAGCGGCGAGTATACGGGTGTTATAAAGAATGCTTTATACATTGTTAGCAGTGTTAGTTCAGATACAAGTAGGCTATCTATGACAGTTATATTCTCCATCTCAACGGCATATGCTCTAGCAACATCTACAGTAGTCATTGCTGAGAGAACCGGAGTACCCGACATATAAAGCAGATAATTCGCCAGTCTTGAAACTGTTTTGTTAAGCCCCAAGATATAATCGGGTGTTAAATATGGGGCGAATACGGGGGGCTGTAGTGATAACAAGTTATCGGTTAATAGGTATTGTATGTAAATCAATTTGGCTAGCTTTAACAAGTCGTTTCCACCGTGTTCTATTGATTTGAGGATAGATGATGTTGTATTGCTTATGTATTTCATGCTGACGAAATAATTGATCGCTGTATTAGTGTATCTATACAATGTCTTGTATGTTTGAAGCAACTTGTTATAGGTAATGGTTCGTGAACTTATTGTATCTATACTTCCCCATTGTTTTGCGGTCATAATTCTTGTTAGAGCAAATATTAGTTGTGTTATTGAATGTGTGGCTCTGAATAATTGATAAGATGATAATGCTATGGAATACCTGATAAACGTGTTTACAAAGAGATCTATATTCCAAATGTTTAAATGCTGGTAAGTATAATTTCCAAGTCTATACATGTTTTTCTTCGCCAACGTAAGGTTTCCGAGATACCATGATTCAAGCTTCTTGACCCATTCTTTATACATATTGGGTTTTTTCTCTTGAAGATATAGCGAGTGACCGACAAGAGCTTCCATGTATGACCTGAAACCATAGCTGGCCGCTGTATACCAGTCGTCCATACCTGAATACTTTATACTTAATCTATAGAATTTCCAGGCTAAGCCCTCATATGCGGTAGGAGTTATCGATAATATATTCTCTGTTAGATTTTGGAACTCTTTAGTTGCATTAATAAAATAGTTTTGGAAATCTATGGATGAAGGTATAACGATATTGTTCGTCTTGCCCAGTAGGCTCGTCTTAGTGACAAGATCATATGCCTTGTATGCTGATATAACAGGGAAATACTTTGTTCCCGGGATGTTCTTTATGTATGGTCCAATGAACAATTCGATATTGTTGAGAACTGCAGCGTTATATTTCAAATATATTCCCGACACGTTTCCCACTATTCCGTTGGGCATTAGTATGCCTGTTGCGGAGTAGTCGTGCCTAATCGGAGTATTGGTCAGTATAGCGGAGAACACTACTGTGAATGGTAGAGTTGCGCTGGTCCCCGATATATCAGTGTCCTCTGGAAATATTATCTTATAATCATATGATGAAGTGTCTCTTCCACTGATAATCGATGCAATGCTCAACGCATATTTTATAGAGGAAATGGTTGATTTCGATACTTTTCCTCCTTGATCAATTATCTGTATATTTCCGTTACCCGGAAATACCTCGATAGTCGTAGGAATAATAATCCCGGTCTTATTACCAGTGACCGCGGCAAGCATTATCTTCTCCACGCGAAGAGGAGTCTGAGCCGATAACACTAGTATTGGTGAGAGACTGATTGATAAAAGAAGTAGAAACACGAAAACCAGTGATAACGCTTTAAGGGCTTTCATGGTTCATCCTCAGTGTAACACTGATTAATCATAGCAGTGCTCATCTTTGCCGGGTGTCTTCATCGGTCTAAATACTTGTTACTTGCTTCTATCCTTATTATAATAACTCCAAATACCTATATCGCCTCCAAACGAACCTTGATTGATACCTGCTTCTTTTATCTATTGAGAAAACAAGAATAATATTAGGTGAGTATAATGGCTGAAAAGAACGCGGCCAAAGAAGACATGCCATTCAGGGTTTTAGCAGAGACATTTGAGAAGATAGAAGTTATATCATCGAGAACCCAGATGACAGTATTGCTTGTTAACTTATTCAAGCAGACACCGGCATCAATTATTGATAAGGTAGTCTATCTCCTTCAGGGCAAGCTATGGCCAGACTGGTACGGTATGCCAGAGCTAGGCATAGGAGAGAAGATGTTGATAAAAGCGATTGCATTGGCGACTAATTCTACGGAGTCCGAAGTAGAAAAACTCTATAAGACCTTAGGTGACCTTGGTAAGGCCGCCGAGAAACTACGTGCTAAGGCTGAAAAAATAATGTCTAAAGCGTCAATACTTTCCTTCGTATCGGTTCGTCAAGAACTAACAGTTCTACGTGTCTATGAGACCTTGACACGGATAGCTATGGCGCAGGGAGAAGGTAGCAGAGACATAAAGCTAAAACTACTGGCAGGACTGATCAGTGAAGCCACGCCTAAGGAGGCAAAATACATTGTCAGATTCGTTGAAGGCAGGTTAAGGCTTGGAATAGGCGATGCAACGATAATGGATGCTCTAGCAATAGTGTATGGTGGTGGAGTACATACAAGGCCTATCATCGAAAGAGCATACAATCTACGAGCAGACCTAGGCAACGTGGCTAAAATACTTGCAACACAAGGAGTGGATGCTCTCAAGAACATTAAGCCCCAGGTAGGTATACCGATAAGACCTATGCTTGCCGAGAGGCTGAACAACCCTGTTGAAATGCTTAAAAAAGTAGGTGGACGTGCCTATGTCGAGTATAAATATGATGGAGAAAGAGCCCAGATCCATAAGGATGGAGATAAGATCTGGATATACTCTAGAAGACTAGAGAATATAACGAGGCAATACCCGGATGTCGTCGAGTATGCACGCAAATACATTAAGGCTAAACAAGCAATAGTTGAGGGAGAAATAGTAGCCTATGATCCCGAGACCGGCGAGCTGAGGCCTTTCCAGGAATTAATGCATAGGAAGAGGAAACACGACATACATATAGCGATCAAGGAGTACCCGGTAAAAGTGTTCCTATTCGATCTACTCTATGCTGATGGAGAAGACTATACAATGAAACCCTTGCCAGTGAGGAGACAGAAGCTCAAGGAGATAATAGAAGAAACAGAAGTATTCAGACTCGCAGAATACATCGAGACAAGTGATCCGGATGAACTAGAGAAGTTCTTCCTAAAAGCCATCGAGGACGGCGCCGAAGGAGTAATGGTGAAAGCACTGCATGAGCGCTCCATTTACCAGGCTGGTACTAGGGGCTGGCTATGGATTAAGTATAAACGCGACTACAAGAGCGAGATGATAGACACAGTCGACCTAGTTGTTGTTGGCGCATTCTATGGCAGAGGACGTAGAGGTGGAAAGTTCGGCGCGCTCCTAATGGCATCGTATAACCCGGAGAAAGACGTGTTCGAGACAGTATGCAAGGTCGGCAGCGGCTTTAAAGACGAAGACCTCGATAGGCTTCCCGAAATGCTGCAACCCTATATTATTGAGAGAAAACATCCACGAGTAATATCTAAGATGCAGCCCGATGTATGGGTTACGCCAGCACTAGTCGCAGAGATCATAGGAGCAGAGCTTACGCTTAGCCCATTACACACATGTTGTCTAGATAAGATAAAGCCCGGAGTAGGCATATCAATTAGGTTCCCAAGATTCGTAAGGTGGAGACCAGATAAATCTCCAGAGGATGCAACCACTAGTCAAGAACTACTTGAAATGTATAAGAGGCAGCTAAAGAAAATAATGTAATCGTATTTTTAAACAACTTATTTGAAACCTGTTTTCTAGGGTTTCGAATTCGTTTATACTTGAATAAACGGGATATAAGAGCTCGCTAAATCAATTGATTCATTACATGGGGCGGTTATAATGACATACATAGTTGTCTTCACCGGGCCTGCAGGCTCTGGTAAAACCAGTTTGACTAAATCATATGGTGATTGGCTTAGATCCACCTTATTCCTGAATGTTTGCCAAGCAAATTTTGATCCAGGAGCTGAGAATTTACCCTATAATCCGTGTTTCGACATACGAGATTATTTCACGCTCAGAGAAATAATGAAACAATATGGCCTTGGTCCTAATGGGGCGTTTGTTAAAACAGTACAGATTATTTCAGAGAAAATAAATGAGCTCATGTCTAAAGAGCCTTTTAGCAGGCTTGGAGAATGGGATATAATAATTATCGACACTCCTGGACAGCTCGAAGCATTTATTTTCCAGCCTGAAACACGGATTCTTCTTAATAAATTCTATGAGTTAGGGAGAACAGTCATAGTTTACCTCATAGATTCAAGCCTAATAGAGACGCCAGCAGACGCTATTACAATGTGGTTCCTAGGAATATTGCTTCAGATCAAGATAGGGTTGGACGTTGTCCCGGTCATAACGAAGGCAGATATACTTAGCAGTAATAAAAGAGAAGTCGTCACCAAACTATTATCAAGCCCTGAAAAACTTCTTGAAGACCTAGGCGATTATGAAGGCATAGTGTCAGAGATAATACCTGATCTCGTATCAATAGCCGTTAAGACACGTGGCGCTTACAGGCCTGTACTAGTATCTACAAATGATCCTGAAAGTATTGAAGAACTTCATTATTATATACATGAAGTCGCGTGCTCGTGCGGTGATCTCACATAAGTGTTTAATCAGAAAAACATAACAATAACAATAATAAATGATAATAAGAACCCGCCTATTCACTTAGAAAATGGGTGGGAACCCCCTTCGACGAACACCCGCCTCGGGAGTATGGGGATGAGAAGGGGGGCCTTGCGGCCGCCAATACCTAGTGATGAAATATGAAAACGGTGTGAAGCAGAATTGGTCTACAAGCCGAGGACAGGGCTGGAGAAATATTATGCGGTTCTCTTTAAGCTTCCAAGCATACCATCTATTGTGGTAGCAACTATTGTAATTAATATAATCGCGTACATTCTCAACAAACAAGTTCTCTTTACTGCATTCTCGCTCTACATATTAACAATTATGATAATTCTTGTTTATTCAAAAATATTCAATGGCCCGCTAAGATACGCTAACAGGATATTGATGACGGGTCTTCTTGTTGAAATCTATTCACTAATACTCATGTTTATCCTGGGACCGAAGTACGGACTTATCGCCTCAAGTATCTTCCTCATCATTATTGTGCTCGGAATAAATGGAACGTCGATTAGAAACTATATAGTAGCCATTATACCAGTTATAGCTACTTACTTGATATATTATGGACTCGACATAATACTATTCATTGGAGTACTTCTTGCCGTAATCCTGGACTACGTCATCTATAAAGTTATGTCGATACACAAGCTCGCAGGATACCCGGCCCCCGATCTAGGGACTCTTTTCGTTAAAAACTGGCTAGATAGGGACAGAACTATTGAGAAGGTTTTCAACGAGATCAGTGTAGAGCAAAAGGTTAAACCAAAAATATTGAGAATGAGTAATGGATACTTAGTCTACACTGATATACATTATGGCCCCTTCTCAAATGTTGGTAGCAGTATGTTCCCGAGAATACTGGAAGAACTATCGGAGAAACCAGTATTGACGCTTCACGGGGCCGGGAGCCATGACAGAGATATACCGTCCTTCGAGCAAGCGAGAAAATATGCGGAAAAAATACTGGAATGCATAAGGCGGACGTGTAGGTTTCAGAGAATTAAGGGCTATAATCCATTCAGCATAAGTATCGAAGATGGATGGGAATTCCTAGTTATACCGTTCACAAGTCTGAACCTGGTATTCATATCTAGGGCTAAGGGAATAGATGATCTCCCATACGAATACCAGACATGGATCGAGAAGTTATGTGAAAATAAGGGAATACCTGAAACAATACTGATCGACTGCCACAACCATGAAGTCGAAGAACCTATGAACTTCGATATACTGAAGAAAGGCCTCGAGATCATTATACAGAGACTAGAAGAGCTTCCTAGAAGAGAAGAACCACGGGATGTCTATGGAAGAATCCTTGTGGTCGAAAACATTAGATCACTAGGTGTAATAGGCGATAAAATATACGGTATAGACCTTATCTGGCCAGGTGAAGACTCTAAGCGTGTAATACTAGTATATATACCCGGTAATAATATGGAACCAGGATTATCAGATAAGATCAGGAAAAAAGTTTCGTCAGAACTAGGTATCGATCCAAGGTATATCGGAGTATTCACGAATGACGAACATACAGAGACAGGTGTTTATTCATCGTCAACATACTATCCCGTTCTCGAAACAAAGGAATTAATAAAAGGAATTGATATCCTCATAGACAAACTAAAGAGTGATGAACCCTCTTATAGTCCTCTAGAATACGCTTCTTTTGAACACAGCGTTCCACTGCTCGATGACTCAGCGTATAAGCTTGTAGAGATCGTTAAGAAGAACGCGCCATTATCATCTGTTCTCCTACTAGGATACTTGTTCCTTGGGCCATTCTTTGTAGGTTACGTTACAAGTATTATTGATTATTTTATAAAGCACTTCTCTATCGGCATATGAATAATATATGAGGATTTGAGGAGGGGAGACCGGCCGGTATCCGCCGCTCTACCAGGCTGAGCTACGGGCCCATAAGTTCAACCCTAACTTAGGGGGAATTCTGGTTATAAACCTATCGTCGTGTATTATATGGGAGTGTTTATAAACTATGAGATTGTTTTTTAAATCGGGGGATTTATAAAATGAGTGGACTGGAAGGAGAGATCTCACTCAACCCTACAACTAAAATAGAGAACATAGTTGCAACTGTCATACTAGACCAGACATTAGACCTAAACCTCATTGAGAGCAGAGTCCCCAACGTAACTTATCAGCCCGACCAATTTCCAGGCCTTATCCTCAGACTGGAGAGGCCGAAGACAACTGCTCTTATATTTAAATCTGGAAAAATGGTTGTTACAGGCGCTAAGAGTACGAGCGAGCTCATAGAAGCTGTTAAGAGAATAATAAAACTGCTACGCAAACATGGTATAAAGATAACCTCGAAGCCTAGGATACAGATACAGAACATAGTTGCGAGTGGGGACATCAATGCGATGGTTAACCTTGAGAGAGCGGCATACCTATTAGAGGACAGTATGTATGAACCCGAACAGTTTCCCGGCCTAATACACCGTATGAGGAGCCCCAGAGTAGTACTCTTAATCTTCAGTAGTGGGAAAATGGTGATCACGGGAGCTAAGGAGGAGAGAGAAGTCGAGGAAGCAGTTAGGAAAATAGCTCAGAAGCTCCTCGAATTGAAATGCCTATTTCCCAGAAGAGGATAACCAGGCTAATAAGTCTCTTTACACAAAATCTTTTCTTTGAATGATGACGTGGGCAGCCTGAGACCCTTCTATAGGGGATGAAGACCCTAGTCTCACACTGACTCACATTATTGGTGATCACCCGTTGCTAATAGAGGGATTAATAATTGTAGCCGACCTCGATAAGTTTGAAGAGTATGTAGAGATGCATGGACTAGATGAGTATAAACCGAACGACATAACTGGGACATTAACAAGCATGTTCTATGACTTCGCCATAAGGTGGCGGGGAGTAGTGATCTATGGCCTCGACTTTGAAAGAGGCACAGAAGAAGTAATTATAGAGATACCTATACCAAGCGAAATAGACGATATAGTAAGAGATCTAGAAGAAATACGTAGAACGATAAACAGGTTAGGAGCTTCAATAACAATTGTAGTAGTAAGAGACTATGTTGTGTGTAAACCAGCTAGAAATAGACGAGAAGCATATTATGGAACACCCGGTAGAAGCAGGGCGATGAAGATTCTAAGATCGATTAAACGGAGGGGCGGTAACCAAGTATATGTTGAAGTATAATGATTTAACGAAATAGTATTAGGCTTGTAAACACATTTTCTGATGATTGGATGATGAGGCCGACATAGTCGGAGTAACCCCTAACGCTATGAAGAGGGGTCGATTGGCTGATCTAATAAAGTATTAGCTTATTAAAGAATAATATCAATGTATGTATGAATCTAGTGTTGATTATCTTCATAGTTTTTCACATTTTATATTGCAACGCTATGTATTAATAATAAATGAAAATAAATACCGTCATTGAACAAATATATTTGAATATTTATGGTGTAGATTTTGTCCGGCGAAGAACTTGTAGAGATAAAGGTTCATGAAAAACTGGATGAACTAAGCAAGAAGATTTCATCTAGCTCCTTTGAAGCACATATTACCCTAGAAGGAATATTTCAAGGAATAGAAAGAGTAATCGGTGATAAGATCCCCCATGTCTTTAAAATGCTTGCAGAAAAATCAAAGAACACTTGTATCTTCAACAGAATAAATCTAAAACGGAGAACCAGTAGTTGGGACGAAGTAGTTTTACTTCTATGCAATGGAGTTGTTATAGGTGCACATGGCGAAATCAATGGGCAAAGACTTTATGGTTCAAAACTTCTCGAGCAATTATCATATAATGTTAACAATAATGTTTATTCACATATTATTATTGAAGAGACGCTGCTTCCATCGGAATTTGTCAAGAAATACTTAAAACTAGAAGATTTTGGAGAAACACAAGAACCTAAACCTAAAGAGACTCAGACTGAGAAGAAGACTAAGACTATTACAAAAGTAGACGCTTACGCTGAGACAACACAGTTAAATATTCCTATAGCCTCAACGATTCCCGTCGAGACTTCACTTGATAAAACAAAGGTTTTACCTCGGCGACCAATCCCTCCAGGTTTTGTCCCACCCAAATTTATAGCATCGGATACAAGGAAAAAAGAGGAGACCGAAGAAAAAGAGATCGCTGGTACTAAGAAGCCTATGAACGTATATATAGCACTACGATTATCGGACAAGGTACTCGATCTGAGTAACCGATTAGTTGAACTCGCCGAGGTCGAGGGCATAGGGGTATCTTATTCTTCATTATCATATAATGGGAGTGCCTATGTTCTTGAAACCAATGTTACCCGTGTAGGGTTTATTAGGAAGTATGAGAAAATACGTAGGATCGCCGAGAAAATAGCTTCTATCTTAATAGATTGCATGTCTGATTCCCCCCTAGCTTTTGATCGGGTAATAGTTATTCTTCGTCACGGTTTTGACACCGTTCGCGTTGTTAAGAAGATACATGAGTAAGGTCTTTTTGTCGAAAATTTCGGAAAAGTTTAGACTCCGCATAATATCATTGCAGTTGTAATATCGGCGAAATCCACGATAAATATGCTTCTTCCTTCAACACTGTATTCCTTTAGGATAAGGAGTTCTGATGCTATGGATAATATTTGTGAGTTGAAAACTTTTTTCGCGAAGCGATCGGATTCGCCGGGTATCCATGATATAGGTTTGCCGTGCTCTACTATACAGTATTTTCTTATTATTGGCGATAAATACTCTGATGATACGGGTGTGATCGTTGTGCCGGATTGATATGGGCCCATTGCGGGTACAACTATGACATAGTTATCTCGTCTTGTAGGTATAAAGAGAAATGATGGGAACTTATATGTACCAAAACACCTTAAACTAGGATGTTCATGACCGATGATGACAGCATCATAGTCGGATATATCGACGTCTATATGACCATGTGTTAATAGGATAGTCTCACCGCCTAGTTCGATCTCTAGATCTCTCAAGAGCTCTAATCCATAATCCTTTAGTAGAAGCCTCAAGTAGTTGTCATGATTACCTCTGATCAATATTATTTCCTTTATTGCAAGATCGAACATGATGTACTCTAATAATTCCCTAACTTCCCTCCGTTCTTGACGTAGAAGTCTATCAAATGCATGCTTGATGTCCCCATTGATAATTATTTTCCGGGGCTTTATGATCCTATGTATTCGTGTTAAGCTCTCTTTGATCTTCTTTAATTGGATCCTTGGAACTATCATGCCTGGAAAATACTTTGCGGACTTATCAGAATAATCCAGTCCTCGAGCTAGTGCTTCCTCAAAACCTAGATGAAGATCATTTATGACCACAGCGTCTTGTTTATCAAGATAGAGCGCTGGCTCGCCAGGCACTACATAGATATGCTTTAATGGTATGCCGGCCGGTTTATACAACGTTTTATTATTAGTCATTGATTCGGCACCAGAGGGCATTAGCAACTGAGTATCAATATAGTCATGCTACCAAGTCTACTCTAACTTTATCCATCCTATTATTGTTGAACTAGAAATGGAAGGGCGAGCGGGCCCGCCGGGATTTGAACCCGGGACCTACGGGTTAAGAGCCTCGACTACCGACCGGTCTCCCCAGGCTCTTCTAGGTATCT
>JAADCY010000214.1 GCA_013154205.1 Thermoproteota archaeon
GGAGCCCCCAGAGTCCCTGTAGTAGCCTTGTTTTCATGTATCAGCATACCCCGCGTATTCTCGGCGATCAGGTATCTTGTAGCACTGCTAAATCCTAATATATACATATGTATTATTAGGGCTTGACGCTTCGTGAGAAGGCCTGCACTAGGCTTAGACGGTATCATAATCCATTGTCTTTTCCACTGATCCTCTCGCTCCTCCCGAAGCGATCGATCAGCTGGTACGCTGTTACTGTCATGAAAATCCATGCTATAAACCCTATTATCGGAATAGGTATCGCGACTAGGAAAAGTATCGCCGTTGCCAGTAGGAATCCGTCCTTCAGTGAATTATATAGTTTGAGGTTGAACCAGCCTAGCCCTATATATCCTATAATCCTGCCGGCCAAGCCGATCAATGTTAGCACGCCTAAGAATCCGATAGCCCCCAATGCCTCTTGGGGGCGAGAGAGAATATTATTTATGACGTGTGATACGTATATTGCTCCTATACCGCTAATTATTCCTCCAGCACCTATTATCGGAAGGCCAACAATAATTAGCTTGGTAGGCGGGCTAAGCTCTTCCTTTCCCTTAGCGATCATTTTAAAGCCAGGGATAATATAGCCAGTTGATACTACTAGGAATATGAAGCCTCCAATAATTCCTAGTACACCCGCAACCATCATGAACCACGCGATAAAACTAGAAATATGCGTTATCATCTCAGATGCTTGGATAGGGTAACCAGTAGATGATACACTGATCTTTAGCTTCACGGAGAATATTGATGGCCCCGTAGCTATCCAACCACCTACACTTGTCAGGATTGATGCGATTATAAGGCCTATCGAGCCCTGGAAAATCTTCCTAAAACCTATGACCATTCGGTTACTACCCATTATATGTCATCTCCTCGATTTCGGATAGGCTATATAAATAGCTTTTATTGACTAGTCTCATATTTATTTGAAATCCTATTTAAATACGACATATAATAAATAATTATTTTCGGGTGAGCACTGATATGAATGCCGGATCAAAAATAGCTGGAGCGATGATGCTTCTCCTGATAATATCAGGTATAATGGTACTACCAATAGTACATCCTGTTCTCCTTCGCGGAAATAATGGTGTAAATAGTTATGCATCACCTGTAAGCCTCAAACTCATCTATGGGGCTATGCTTCCGACAGCATCGGTGGTTGATCCGAATCATCGATTATTCTATAATCTCAGTCTCCTAACCATAGACCCCATGAAAGATAGGATTGTATGGGTCGGAAACATAATAGGATCGGGATCAGCACTTATCCCTAAGAAAATATTCCTAAACATTAAGAAGATCTTAATGGACTGGGTGAGAAACCAGTATACTAGTGGAATCTCCTTATACATGGAGGAACAAATAGAGTACAATCTCGAGAAAATGAATCTAACCGGAATATCTTTCGTTAAGCCACCGAAACTGATCCCGCTCAACAAGATCTTGATCCCACTGATAATTATTGCGACGATATATTATCCCTTGAATAATTCCTGTGTCAAAGTCTACATAATACCCTATACACTAACACTGGATCCCTCGAAGATAGCTGATAAAGAATATCCATCTATAATCATGAGGATTAATACTGATAGGCTAAAGCCATCATGGATCATATGGGCACCTAAGAAAAACAGTAACAACTACGGATTAACGCCTCAAAACATATTATCCCAATTGTCACCGTTCTCGAGGACTATGCCGCTATGGATATACAGGCTAGACATGGATTATGATATAAGCTTAGCCAAATACGATGTGGCTGCACCGCTAGTAATGGTTTGGCATGGAAACATTGTCAAGAATGGAACTATTCGACTTCAAGCTAATATCACGCCTATAGACGATACATTGTACTTCTACACCTACATTAGATCGCCTTCGACAAAGCTATTGTTGACAAGATACCTAGGCCTAAGAGACGCATCGATAAATCTGAATTTCACATTCAAGATACAGGGCTTATCTCATCCTCCCTACGGCTACGATCCAGGTTATCCCTCACTCATTGGTGCCGGATTGCTGGGTAAAATAGTAATGATCAAGATACAGGTCACACCTGCTACTAGGCTTTACAAAATGTTCAGGATAAAAGAGATCGGAGGATACAGTATAGAGCTAAAACTGTTTATACCGTGCTTTACATACTACCCAGACGATCTAGGATACACTATAGACACTAGCGCCTGTTATTCCTGGATTAACTTGACATGTCCACCAACCAGTCTCACTTCATGGACGAACAGGATCGCCTATGATTGGTACTGGTATCTTGAGAAAATCTCCCGGAAGCTAGAGACCGCTGAGACATACATAGCGGGTAACGCATTCTATTACTCACACAGACTAGACAATGTCATTATAGCCACATCATTCTTCTACATATATGATGGCCCGGCTTTCCCTGTAAGCAAAGACATCAACGGCATAGTGTTCGGGATTGGACACGTCAATATCAGTGTATCCTTGCTTGAGAGATCTGATAGGCAGATCGGGAGAGTTGCTCTGGAAGAGCACTGGTACAGCGATAATATCGTTGATCCACTGATCATTTCCTCCGGTTCTTCATGGTCTAATATTTCTTTAACCGAGTTATCAAGTCCTTGATAACAAGATTATTACGTCTCCCATCCAATAATCATTCCTCGGTGCAAAGAAATGAAGCCCATACCAGTAGCCATAACCATAGCTGGTTCCGATAGTGGTGGAGGAGCAGGTATAGAGGCAGACCTCAAGACCTTCATGGCCCTAGGCGTGCACGGAGCGGTAGCGATCACAAGTATAACTGCTCAGAACACCTACCAGGTCACAATGATACACGACCTACCACCCGAGATGGTCGCGGAACAGATAAGAGTAGTGCATCGAGACATAGGGATAGATGCTGGCAAGACAGGTATGCTTAGCAACAAAGAAATAATTAAGGCCGTCGCCGAGACCGTCGAAGAACTAGGTTTCCCGCTTGTCGTAGATCCTGTGATGGTTGCTAAGAGCGGGGCCAGACTCCTACAGGAAGACGCCATAGAGACACTAGTCAAACACCTTATTCCCGGGGCAACTATTGTTACTCCCAACATCCCGGAGGCCGAGATCCTGGCCGGGATAAAGATAGAGAGCCAGGACGATATGGTGGAAGCCGCCAGGATAATCGTGGAGAAATACGGGGCCAAAGCAGCAATAATTAAGGGCGGCCATCTAGAAGGGAATGAATCCGTAGACGTACTATACTATAAGGGAGACTACCATTATTTCAGAGCAGAACAGATCAGGACAAAGAACACTCATGGAACCGGATGTAGTTTCTCAGCAGCCCTAGCGGCTCTTCTAGCCAAGAAATACAATATATTAGAAGCGGTCAAAACGGCCAAGCAATTCATAACCATGGCGATCAAATACGGCTTACCGCTCGGGAAAGGCCACGGCCCAGTAAATCCCGCTGCATGGCTCATCATACCAGCCGAGAAGTACAGAGTAATAGAAACATTATGGGAAGCCGTGAAGAAATTTCTCTCAATACCTGGCATCAATGACTTGATCCCCGAGGTCGGGACAAACATAGTCTACAGCCTACCCGCATTCTACGCCCGAACACCGCTAGATGTAGCGGGAGTAGAGGGTAGGATAACCAGGGGGATCGAGAAACCAGTGATACATGGCCCGATAAGATTCGGTGCTTCAAGCCATATGGCCCGCCTAGTCCTCGCGGCACAAAAATATGATTCAAAGATAAGAGCGGCAGCTAATCTCAAGTATGATGAAGAGCTAGTGAGGAGAGCCGAGGAGAAAGGTATTAGTATATGCTTCGTCGACAGGAGGAAAGAGCCAGAGAAGATTAAGACGCGTGAAGGGGCATCAATACCATGGATCCTGGGCGAAGCAGTCAAGAAAAAGGGGAGGGTTCCGACAATAATATATGATCATGGCGACTACGCTAGGGAACCAATGATAAGAATCTTGGCAGAGAACCCGTTGAGGATCATTGAGATAATAGAATCCCTTATACCTGGCAGGACATAGAGCATCGATATATGCTTTTAGGCTTCATAGACAAGGATCTTTTCACCGCATCTCGGACATCTATGATTACTCGTCAACTTGTTCAATATGTAGCCTGGCCTCCTAATGATTACCTTTTTTCCGCAGCGGGGACATATAGTGTCTTGTAGCTCATAATGGATCGTGTTGCCGATATAGATATACTTAATACCGTATTCCCTCAGTGCTTTCTTTCTAATCTCCAATAGCTTCTCTAGAGGAGTCGGCAGCTCGCGGTATTTGTAAGCAGGATAATACCGGTTGATATGCAATGGAATATCCTCGCCGAGCATGTCATGGTGTCTGGACAAGACATACTCTATGCATTCCTCCCAGTCATTAGCACGTGGAACAATGAGATACACCATTTCCACATGGCCTCCGTGGTCGATGATGTACTTGGCATTCCTGAACACGATCTCCGGGTCAGCGGCTAGGAACCTCCTATAGGTATCGGGGCATCCCTTGATATCAATACTGTAACCCGTTATCCCGGCCTCCA
>JAADCY010000095.1 GCA_013154205.1 Thermoproteota archaeon
GCTTTTGAGCTATAGAGTCTTTATTGGTCTTTAAAACAACTTGTGCCTCTTCTCCTTCTTGTAATTCCAATGGCTCCAATGGCTTAAGTACGCCTTTCTCATATCTTACCCTTATGACCCTTGACAATATAGCATACCTCCAATAGTAAATACTGGGCTACAACCCCAATATTCATTACTAAACCTTTTCTAGAGTATTAATGATAATACCTTGTCAATAACGGCTTTTGATAATTTTTCCACTCGACGTTATCCTCCGAAACACCATCCTCACATACCGGTTCTCCGGAACCAGTAATCTCTCTGAGTACATGAATTCTGGGCCAGTTATCTCGCAGTAACCAACGTTTCTTACTCATGTTGATCTAAAGAGGAGTTTATCATGTTTTAAGGTATCTTCAACTATATAGGCTTCCTAGCTATACAACATTAAGGATTTATGGCAAGGATATCTGTGCCAAGATTTACATAAAAATAAGTACGAAGTATAATATGAATTATAAATTAAATATGTGCGATCAAACAATGCGTAAGGCGATATCTAATGGTTCAATATAAGTTCTTCAAAACAGTTCTACCAATCTTGTTTACCATAGCTGGATGCATAAGTATATGGGTCTCTGAGCTTGTTTTTAGTGATCGGGTACTTTATGTTACCTTGGCTTCTCATATTGTTCTTGTAATACTTGCTTTTCTAGGAATAATTCTTACTAGGCTTAGTTTCAGGGAGGCTGGTGTAATATCGCCTAATTTACAGTATAGTCTCTACTGGGGATTCTACCTCTCCTTGAGCGTGTGCCTTCCTGCTATAGCATTTGCGTTTTTCCTCCACGAGCTTGGATATGCTTCCTTAAGGATCGAGAATCTCACAATATATACATTACTCACGACACTGTTCACAAGCTTGGCGCTTGGTGGATTATGTGAGGAATTATTCTTTTCGAGGATTTGTGCAAAGTTCTTTAAATGATGTTGTAGGATATAAGGTTTCCCCAATAGCGAGCGGCATTATCTTTGGAGTCGCTCATCTATCTAACTATGTCAATCCTCTTACTGGAGTAAGTAATCTAAACACGAACGCTATTGTTTGGGTATTATTATCCTGCTTTGTAGGCACTTTCTTCGGCCTCCTACGTAGGAAAAGCGGAGACATATACTGTCCAGCACTTTTCCACGGGCTACAGGATTTCACACTAAGCATTATGAGCATACTAAAATATTCGATGCCTGTTATTTCATTAGGCATTGGCTGGCTCATCTTTTTAACTACTACTTATAGGCAATTCATTAAATCCGGTCCAAGATGAAAAACAGTAAAGCAGGAACTAGGAATCACAAAAAGAACATGATTATTACACCTGCTCACTCCTAACTATTTTCCAATAACATACAGTTTAATATCAGAGTAACATTATACAACAGTATTAACATGATTACTAGATAATGAGCATGAATTCTTATTGATTCTGTTCCAGATCTTCATTAATTAATGGGACAAATTTTTACAAGTGGCGGGCCCGCCGGGATTTGAACCCGGGATCTCTGGCTCCGGAGGCCAGCGCCCTGTCCAGGCTAGGCTACGGGCCCTTCTAGGTTAAGGGTGTGTTTCAGGGGAAATATTTTGTTTTAGGGTTTTATTTTCTTGAAGAGTATTGGTGCTTGTTTTACCAGGTATTTGGTCTGGGTTGTTGGTGGTTCTTGGTATGGGTTTGTTATTTTGAAGCCTAGTGCTTCTGCTGTTTTTTCCGTTGCTTTCGGTATGACTGGATGGAGCATTATTGTTGAGTATTTTATTGTTTCCAGTAGTGTGTAGAGCTGTTTCGAGGGGTCTTCTTTTTCCCATGGGCGTTTCTCGTTTATGTAGGCGTTTGCGCGGCGTAGGAGATCCATTATTGTTGTTAGTGCTCTAGAGACGTCGTAATTATTCATTGCTTCTCGGTATTTTTCAAGTGTTTCTTTTAATGGTTTTTCTAGTTCTTCGTCTATTTCATTTGCTTCTACTGTTCCGCCGAGCTTCTTCTTGGCCAATACGCCTACGCGTCTAACCAGGTTGCCGTAGGTGTCGGCTAGTTCGCTATTGTATATTGAGTCGAATAGCTCGGTTGTTACTTCTACGTCTTTGGCCATATTGAATAGTCTCATCAATATGTATCTGACACCGTTGCTGTCCCTGTACCTGTTTATGAGGTCTTCGATCGCTATCACGTTCCCAGCGCTCTTACCTATCTTGAGGCCCCGATTTATCAGGTAGGCATGCACCAGTAGTTTCTTAGGGAGGGGGACATCTAGGGCTTTGAGAACTGAGAACCAGATCGCTGTGTGGAACCATAGTATGTCTTTCCCTATTACGTGGTGTACTTCTGGCCAGTACTTGTTGAAACGATCCATGTCTTCCGGATACCCTATTCCGCTCAGATAATTGAGGAGAGCATCGAACCATACGTAGACCGTGTAGTTAGGATCGAAGGGTACCTCGATACCCCACCATACACGTTCCTTAGGCCTAGCGATGCTTACGTCGCGCAATCCCTCTTTCTCTATCTTGCCAAGTACTTCCTGTGCGTAGCTTTCAGGATAGACTATGTGCCTGTTCTTGAGCACGTCTTTCATGAAGTATTCGAACTCGCTGAGCTTGAAGTAATAGGTCTCTTCCTCCAGCCACTCGAGAGGCTTACGGTGTGTTGGACAGTAGGGTTTGCCGTCGACCTCTATGTACTCGCTTGGACTGTAGAATTTCTCGCAGTAGACACAGTACCATCCAGCATAGCTAGCCTTGTATATGAGGCCTTCCTGGTAGAGCTTGTTCATTGCGTATTTTACGAGGCGCTCATGGTAATCATGAGTTGTACGTATGAAGTAGTCATAGCTTATATCGAGGAGGCTCCAGTACCACTTGTACTTCTCAGCCATCTTGTCAACGAGTTCTTTGGGGCTGATACCCATTTTCTCCGCTGCTCTCTGCAGTTTTAACCCGTGCTCATCAGTGCCTGTCATGAAGAAGACATCGTCGCCAATAAGGCGGTGATAACGAGCCAATGTATCGGCAAATACTGTTGTATAGGCATGGCCTATGTGTGGCGGCGCGTTGGGATAGTATATTGGCGTGGTGATGTAAAATGTTTTCATAATCCCACCCTAGTGGATATGTGTTCTTTAATTAAGGAGAATAGGTATTATAGAAAAAATATTGTTTTCCCTAAACACCTAGACTATGCATCTCTATTTTCTACTTCTTTATCATAGCCTCCAGCGTTGGTCTCAGTGTCTTCAGCCCGCGTTTAGCGAATTTCAGGAACAGCTTTATGCCTAGTCTTACCGGGGCTAGATATGGTTCTTTCAGATAGAACTTGTTGATTATCTCTTCGGCCCAGTAGATCGAGTGCTCCAGGCATTTCACCATAACATCGATGTGCTCAGGCTTTAGATGCTCTCTCATGAACCAAGTATTCTTCTTCAGAGCTCCCATTGGGACGAAGAACATCGGTACGATAACGCTCCTATATGGCCTCAGCCTATCGAGTAACTCTAGGGTCTTGGCAACATCATCAGGCGTCTCCTCCGGGAGTCCTAGGATGAGCGTTGCCGCTGGTATCATGTAGTTCTCATGCATTATCTTGAACGCGTCCTCCACTACGTCGGGCCATTCCTCGGGCTTGTACGGGAGGCTCTTCGCAGGCATTATGATCTTGGCTAGCCTAGGGCTTCCCGTCTCGATACCGACTTCTAGTCCTAAGAGGTTCCTATGCTCATTCAAGATGTACTCGTGCATTAGCTTCGACACTAGCCCGTATTTCTCCTCAGCACACTTTATGGCCGCTAGGCTTGCATGGGCCCATGCAATATCTCCCTTGGGCCCTACCTCCTCGGTCACCATCTTATGGAGCTTCAATAATGGCTCGGGCCTAGGCTTCACACCGTCGGCGCCGTACAAGAGGACGTCTTCGCTGTGTAGTATAACGCCGTTTATCCCAGCCCTCTTGTTCACCCTGATCTCAGCCCTGATCTTCTCAAGAGGTATATAGCGGAGCGGCCTCAAAGTCACGCTACAGAACTTACAGCCACGTGGACAGCCCCTCATGATCTCCACTAACCCATTAACACTGGCTCCCTTAATGACCGGGATCTCTTCAATGCTTGGAGAATCACCGGGTCCCACATATACGTAGTCAGGGAGCTCTTCACCATCAATCGCTTTCTGGACAAGATCAACTATGACGCGTTCGACCTCGCCCTCTATAACTGTATCGACCCCCCATTTCTTCCATAGCTCCAGCTCCCATAGCCACTGCCACGCCGCTGGGCCGCCCATTATGAATCTGACGCCTTTCTCCTTAGCTTTCCTCACAGCCGGGCTATTCATGAATTTTATGAATAATCTCCTGTTAAGTGGCTCTTTACCAGTCATGCTCCAGAACTCACTGCTCGGAGGACCGTAGGCGAAGTAGTCGTGGTGGCCCACCATCATGACCTTCATTGTGTCGAGATGCTTATGTAGGTGATCAGGATCTATTATTGCCGCCTTGAACCCCGCATCTATTAGTACAGCTTCAACCTTCC
>JAADCY010000175.1 GCA_013154205.1 Thermoproteota archaeon
TACGCCATCGGGTCCTGAGCCCGACCCCTTTGACCTAGCTCGGGCACCCCCGCATCCATTCTTATTGGATTTCGGTGTTGGGGTTATAAATATGGTTTTCAGGGTGTTCTAGGATTTTTTCAGCTATTCTGTATGCTTTTTCGGCTAAGCTATGAGGTATTATGTTGTCTTTTTCTAGTTGTTCCAGTTCTTCCTTGTCTATGATGCTCGTTTTCGACTCTGTTATTACCACGTCAATGGCGAGGTCATGATACTTTATTTCTCCCGGCAGTATTTCTGGTGGTGTGTTTATGTTTACATATGTTCCGAGCCATTTTTCTTCTCGGTAGTAGTTGTGGCTTATCCACCATTCCCCTGTCTTTATCAGCATATAATCTATGTCTCCAGGCTTTTTCTCTACGTCTAAGCCGTCATATCTTCCTCTTGAACGTATGGTTCTCTTTATGACTATTGTTACGCCGTTATTGTTCTTACTTATCACATGGATCATGCCTGGTGTGAGATGCAGTCTCTCCCCCGTTGGCCTAATATGCGTGATCCCTACACGTGCCTCTCTGTTCTTTTCTAGGATGTAGTTCTGGAGTGTTCTAGATGCTTGTGTTTTTGTGAGGACCTGCATACGGATCAGGTATTCCGCATAATCTACTATTTCGCTGAGGCTCTGGTCATGGGTTGATTTAAGGCTGTGATGCCCCGTTATCGTCGGTACTACCTGGTCTCGTATATTGTCCAGTTTTTCTTTCGCAGTGCTTGTAACACCTATTATACCCAGGTATTCGCCCGGGTAGATTATACTGGGTTCTTCGGGTGGCTCCATATGTAGTATCTCGTCAAGCTTCTTCATAAGCTCATCGATCTCTCCTACTATATCATCGTCTGATGCATACATACTACTACTTCTTAGATGTACTCCTACTCCTTTACCGAATACTCTGGATGCGGCTAGGGCGAGAAGATAGTCTCTCCTAGTCTTGTCTCTTATGTGTTCGGACGCTGTTAATTTAGGCGTGCCATGTATTAGTGCTACGTATTTCCCGATAACCCTGATACTTGTGGATAACCTGATCTTCTCGCCGGGTTTAACAGGCGGTCTCGCAACGGCTAGGATGACTGTTTCTCCAGATCTCCATCTGCAGTTATATAGTTCTCCTTCAAGACCTAAGGGCAGTTTTACGCGGCAAATACCGTTGTCATTACTAGTTATGATGCCCGAGACGATGCTCCATAGACCGAGTTTTGCCCGCCACGTGATCACATCTTCGAGTACTTCTACGAGTAGATCATATACTTGCCTGGCCTGCTCCGGGAAACCGATGACTAGGATCTCGTCGTTATCAGCATCTTTAACTGTGACGTCAGCTGGGCTTGTATCAAAGCTTATTCCTAGTCTTTCTTGTATCGGTTTGCTTGCCTGTACAATTGTGTGGCCGTGATCAAAAAGAATTTTGGATACAGCTGTTGCTATGATTCCGCGTACACGTACATTCGCCAATCCTGGACCACGCTAATCTCTAACTGTCTCGAGAATGGCTATGATCTGCCATATTTTTGTCCTTGTATTAATAGGCATATTGGGGTCTTGGCTAATCGAGTCGAGTATGCTTATAGCGTTCGCTGCTCTAACGCCTGGACTGTACTTCGTATTACGTAGCTGGTTGAGAGCCTCGGTGGCTGCTCTGCGAATGTTTCGTGGCACACCAGTATCGTTTATGATGCTCATAAGCATGAACATGGCGTTCCTGATTTTTGTCTCGTTATCTATTACGGCGGCCATGACGATCACCCCGTTTTCTCTCAATAAATATGTGTAACCCTGTATTCCATAACTGGTATACAGGTATTCGGTATTAAATAATAATCTTTATTTAATCATCTCTTTCTGCATAGTAGTCTTAAATATTAGATTATATGCAGATATGGTTGAAAAGAAAACGGTATGGATGGGTGGTTATTACGTCGAGACCAAGCCGTGACAGGATTGTTAAGAAAATGGCTGAGCTGATGAAGGCTGGTGCAGTCATGCTTTCCGAGACATGTCCTGTGAAAGGATGTAATCTGCCATTATTTAGGCTTAAATCGGGTGAAATCGTATGCCCTGTTCATGGCAAAATAGTTGTGGTTGGGAGTGAGGAAGAAGCCGCTGAGGTTACTAAGAAGTATGGATTAGCTAGTGTTCTCGATAAGCTCGAAGACTTTGTTATTAGAACTATTGATTCGATGATAGGAGAAACATCTGATCCATCGCTTATAATCGAGTGGCTTGAAGTGGTTGAGAGGATAGAGCGGATCAAGAAGATGATTAAGGAGAAAACTAGAGGTCAACGCCGAGCTTCTCAATGATTAATTTCTTGACATCATTGTATACTTCTTCAAAACTTCTAGAAGCATCCACCATTATGAGAAGCCCTTTATCTACTAGGTACAAGTAGTTCTGCCTAACTTTCTCCAGTATTTCCAGTTTTTCGTATTCGGGAAACCTTGATGATAAGCCCTGTCTTCTCCTTAATCCTAGTTTGGGGTCTATGTCGAGGTAAACCGCTATATCCGGTTTTCGCGCATATTTATTGATCTCTAGAACCCATTCTATTGGGGCACCCATTGCTCCCTGATAGGCAGCACTACTGTAGTAGTAGCGGTCGCAAACGACTATTTTTCCCGTCTGGATAGCTGGTTCGATAACGATCCTGTTATGTAGAAGTCGGTCGGCTGCGTAGGTTAGTGCGTCTAGGAAAGCTGTTCTATAATTGTTGTATTCTTCCTTGAGTATCTTGACATATAATGTGTTGTAGGGCTCATATGTGTAGATAGCATCATAGCCTTTTATCTTGAGCTCCTCTATAAGTTTGTAGGCTATACTGGTTTTTCCGGCCCCATCAATTCCTTCGAGGACAACTAGTTTTCCGTTATTCAACTATGAGCACCTCTCTGCCGCGTTCGTGAAGTATAATTGATTGCTCCTTGTTCTTAACATGTTTTACTAATTCCTTGTATTCTCGTTTGACAAGGAATAATGGTATATCAGCAAGTATTGCTCCGGCTATCAGGATTGGCTCGGCCTCGTACACGATCATACAGGCTGGCTCGTGGCCGTAGTATTTGAGCCCATATATTATATACGTGCCCACGGTCGAGCCTCTTGTCCCGGGAAATATGAGGGCTTTTCCCCCGATGTATATGTCTTCAGTTGTTTTCCCCGTTCTAGGGTTTACTTCTCCGAAGAAACTGATCTTATGATCAATTACTACTGCTTCGGCCCTACAATAGCCGTCCACAATGATCTTATCAATCATGATGGTTCTCAATAGTCTCAACCAATAATACTGTTTAGACTTGCTAGGCGGACGTCTAGTCTATGTAGTTTTCTTAGATAAAAGAATGCTTTACCACTATTAGTTACTATGATGTCCGGCCTATACTTGAACCGTGCGACTACAGGGCATGTTCCCGTGATAACTTCTATATTCTTATTTCTAAGTGCTTCTAGCTCTTTACGGAATAAAGATGATACTAGTGGCGGTATTGAAAGAATGATTTTACCCATTGTCCTGTCATACTTTTTCTCTAGGAGCTTGATTATCCTTAGTGTTTCTGTAGCTGATAAATGGGGGCAGCCAATGTATGCCAAGCTGTAGTTTTTCCCGCTCCATATGTTGTCCTTGTATGTTCTGATAAGATCTTTTCTACGGATCGTTATCTTGTCATTTATGTCTTCGATATAGGTTTTCAGCGGGGTTAGGCCTTTAATTACTATGAGAGCGTGGCTACCTGTTGCTGCTGCTGAAGCTAATAATAGTTTTACGTCTTGTATCCTGGGTATTGTAGAGAGTTCTATCATAGGTATTTCGTCGATGTTTTCGCCTATCCATAGCCCTAAGAGGCTTGCGGTCAGATCGTCTAGTTTATCCTCGTACTTGATTAGTGTTTTAACACATCGTTCTTCAAGCTTGTGAAGACCCGCGTTGTATATATACCCCGTTATTGATGCTAGGAGCGCTATTGGTCCTCCTTCTCTATTTGTCCGTGCCCCGTAGAAACTATTGGCCATTGCGACAGCATTGCTTTCCCCCCATGTGAGGTGCTCGTGCGGTGATGGGGGTCTCAGCATGTATGGGAGACAAGTATATGTTGGCTTTATCTTCATTTTTTCCAGGGCTTTGTTGACGAGGAGTTGTTGATCTAAATATCCTTGATCTATGAGCGAGGATTCCCCTGCGAGATCTATACATGTGGGGTTTGATGTTGTGTATACTGTTGCTTCTGCCCCATTCTCAGCAAGTTCTTCTAGGAATTTTAGGCCTGGCTCGCCGATGTTTGTATAGGATATCCCGGATACATGGGCGTGCCTTATCTTTACTAGTTCATCGGCGCCGAGTGCTTCTCCTACTTTTACTATGACCCTTAGAGCCTTTGCCTTTACCCAGCCTTCTTCTCCACTTAGTATTCTTTCCTGCTCACGGGTGAGATACATTAGCTGGGCTTCACCATCCTGTACTTGGTCCATGGCTCTGATAATGGTTTTGTCGCGTCAATGATTACTTTATCGCATACTCCTTC
>JAADCY010000059.1 GCA_013154205.1 Thermoproteota archaeon
TTGGAGGAAACAGGGGTTAAAGCTACTTCGAGGTTTTTAGGATTAATATTCATAATGGGTCTACTCGTATCCCTAGAGCTGATATTCCATAGGAGGATCTCTGATTTCACCATCTATACTATCGCGGGAATAATAGGTTATATGATGGCTATGAGAATAGTTCTAGAACTCAGCCTTAGACAAGCATACTTTATAAGAGCGGAAAGGATCTTCCTCGACCCATTAATTGAGAACACCAATGTGAGAACGAAGCTTGTAGTTAGAAACGATGGCCCTATACCGATATTCTATGTCACAGTAAACGATCTTTATCCGGAGCTGTTCAGAAAAGTATCCGGGCATAGCAGAACTACGTGTATGCTTATACCTAAAAGCAGTGTAGAGCTGAACTATACAGTAAAACCTGTTCTAGGTAAACACAGGTATGGCGGTGTAGAGCTAGTAATAAGAGACCCAGCTGGTCTCTTTAACTACAAGCTTGTTCTAAAGACAAAACAGGATATTGTCCGCGTCAAACCGAAGCCTCTACCCATACCGAAAGGGATAGCCTATCCCATAGCATCGAGAAGCCTCGGCCTCGGGCGCTCAAGGATAAGAGGTATAGGCCAAGAATTTATGACGCTAAGAGAATATGTGCCGGGAGATGATTATAGGTTTATAGATTGGAAGAGCTATGCTAGACTACGCAAGTTATACGTTAAAGAATTTGAGAAAGAAGCCTCGCTCAGCCTTGTAGTTATAATAGATGCTTCAAGAGAGATGATGAAAGGAATTATGGGTACTACAGCAATAGAACACGTGGCCAGAGCTACGGCGGGAATAGCTAAGAATGTTCTCCACAGAGGCGACTGGATAAGCGTGGCTATTAGAAGCGGAGAATATCTTTCCTCAGGCTATGGGAGAGGAAGGTATCATTTGTATAGAATACTGAGCGTTATATCTAGCATCGAGTGGCGTGACAACAGGCCGCGGATCAGCTTGGGGGATGTAGTCTTTAATGAGATAAAGAAGATACCTAGAAGAACGAAAACCATATTCATACTCTTCACAATCCTTGAAAACCAGAAACAGGCTGAAGAGATAATATCGATAGCCAATACATTACGCCAACAACGCCACATATTCATGGTTATACAGCCTGTGCCCGAACTATTTGAGATCAAAAAGTTCAAAGGAGCAGAGGCTGGACTATACCTTGCATTAATGCGTGAACGTATCATGCGTTCCAAGAAGCTGAGTGAACATCTTGTTAGGAATGGTATTAGAACAGTTAATGTTGGCCCAGACGATCTACTTCCTATGACTCTTAAACTGATAGACAGTTTACGTACAGGTGTTGTCTAATGCTAAGACGACCAACGATATCGTCTGATAAACTCTATGTTTTGAGAGTGGTGATAATATATGCAATTATAAACCTATATCCTCTCTACTCCTTTATATCGTCAGAAATGAACATATCTGACACTTATCTAAGACTGGCATTAATTGCTTCATCAATCGTATGGTTCTTTGGCGTTATCAGGGCTAACCCCGTTCCATTGATAATATATTATGTGTTTAATGGATTAGTTCTAAACATCTTAATGCCCGTAGAGAGACCATATGTTATGATGACCCTGATCTATAGTCTGCTCGCAATACACACTGATTTCATAGTGAAGTATGTTGCCGGCCTTGGAACGAGGAAACACCACATTACGGTACCCTATCTCATATTAACACTTGTATTATTTATTGTTTTAGCAGGAATGTTTATACTGTCAAGCATTGGCATATCCATGATGCTCAATAGTTATATTGAATCAATAGTCTCATATTCTGTTAACATCTTTAAGGTGTTCTTCCAGGAAATAATAATGACGCGAATAGGATCCATAAGTCTCTTCTTCATAATAATGGGCCTACTCTATATTCTCCTAAACGACTATATAGTATCCCTAATATCTGATCTTATTCTTCTGAATCCGAAATTCGTAGAGGAACGTGTAAAGAATATTGTATCGTATGAAGCCCGTCAATTACTAGCTGGCAAGGACCCCATTGTAAACCTCTATAAACGCTCATCGCTTTTCATTATAGGTCTTTTAATTTTCGTCGGGCTTGCACCACTCTATAACATATACATTAAGTTCTTCAATAACGAATGGTATGGATACGCGATAAGTTTTGCTGTCTGGTCTGTATTATCTTGGGGCATATATAGGGCTTTCACAAACTATGTTGAAGGAGCTCTCGTACGTTCAAAACTAAAAGATCCAGTTGAAGAAGCAAGAAGACTTGCTAGCGGAAAAACAGGATTGATCATATCATCAGTATTACTGATAGGTTTCATAGCACTAGTCATATACATTCACGGTAATCCAGTCATAATGTTTGAAAGAGCAATTATGAGTCCTATTACACAGCACTTGCCACCCGCGAATACGTTGCCACCAACATATATGAATAAGGTTTATTATTATACCAATTTGTTTTCAAACACCCTAGTTAAATATATGTATAATTATGTAGAACAAGTAGGGCAGATATACTTGAAGCTGATGAACCTGATAAAGTACCTGATAAACATCTTCTGGGGATAAAGCATGGTTAAAGCACGAGACGTCGTAACACCTATTATAGGATTCATACTCGTAGGTTTCAGCATCTATGTCTTTCTATCAGCACTAAGACTCATGATTATACGCGATGTCCCAAGCAGCCTATTGGCTACATTGATAGGTTTTGTTTCTCTGAGCGGAGGCATAACAATGATACGCACGTGGAGTCTAACCAGATACCTCGAAGAGAAAAAAGAAGAGAAATAGTCAGCCAGGGGTTCACTACGCACATCACACCCCTATAGTAGGGGTGCTCGCCAGCGGCAGGGCCTCTTCATACCAGTGTAAAATATTAGTGCTGGGACTCTAATTTTTAACTCACATAATACCAGTTTAAAGTTAGGTGGAGTACTATGGTTAGCGGCGGACTACTGCAGTTCATGTCCCGAAGCATTAACGGCGACATGATATATACATCGGCAACCCCGAATACTCAATTAGGCGGTTTTCACCCATCGAGAGAAACGATTCCCCTCAGCCTCGTTCATCCTAAAAACGCCGAGCTCGAATACGCGCTCCTCGAAATAGGTGTTATTGTCCCACGACCCGATGTCCACTGGAGAGTAAAGGTAAACGGAATATCCGTCACCAAAGAGTTCAAGCCACACGTTATCGCCGAGCTTAAAACAGGCTTATTCGCCAAGCTAGTCTATGATATAACAAGTATACTCAAAACCCCCGAGGGCTTGAGAAGAAGGAGAGTAAATGTAACATTTAAACAAGATGGTGGCGAGCACATTATCATAGATCATTTAGGCGTGTTAGCCCTCTATAAAAGCGATGAAGCCTATACTGATCTACTCTACCTTAGCGGTGCTTTGAGCCTTGAGCCCGGAGAAGAATATTCCTCTGAACTAAAATATCCGGGTTCTTCAGGCATGTTCAGAAGCACGATCTTTTTGCCGAGCAAGTATGCCAGGGGCGAAGTAGTAATTAACGATAAAGTATCAATACCCGTTGAGGGATTCCAAGGATACGACGAAATAATTTCTGAGCTAAAAGAATTGTCTGAGAAGAACACGGTCCGCATAGTTCATGAAGAAACGCAGACCCAGTACTTCCCTAAGGAGATGAGGGTATCTAATATTCTCATCTATAACACAAGGTATAAACTAACTAAGATTGATGTGGTCGATTTATCTTATGAAAAGAAGAGTGAAGAAGAGGTAGACTTCATAGTAAAACTTGCTAATAGTGGCGAGACAAAACCCGATATGAACATGGTTGTTATAATGCATTTAGGTAACGTGGCAGCTAGAAAGATATTCCATCCATTAGAGCCTGGCCAGGAACGCGAGCTCAAGATCTCTGCAAAACTGCCTAAAGGAGAACACGAGGTTGTAGTGCGTATAATATGGAGAAAACTATCTAAGACATGGTTTGAGGATAGAAAGATCAAAGTCAAAGTCTGAGAGCCTTTCTCAGACATACTAGATTAGACATTTAGACATAATTAATCTCTATACTGGCCGTGCCCGCAAATTCTTCTATAATATCTCTATGCTCTCTCCGAGTACCTTTCTTTTCAACAATAATCGCTTCCGGTCTCGGATTGGTTTTATTGATCATCATTGTCAGAGTTTTAGATGAAAGATAAGGTAAAGCATACTTAGCCATGATGTGCCCATACGTGTATTTCTGCTGTAAGGCTAGCTTTGTATGTTTTCTAGGATAATGTCCTCCACCAATCCCTATAACGACACGTGTTTTCAAAGGACCTTTTTCCACGAGATCCACAACTGCTAGGCCTACGACTTCATGGTTTTGGAGCTGTCTCCATTCATCAATAGAACTACCGATCTCGACGAAGCAAAGTGGTTTTGAAACTTCTGTTGGTCCATGGTGTGTTGCTTCATAGCTGACCTCGTATTCTTCACACCTAGACTTCTCGTCACAGTAGCGTTTAAGAGCTACAAGTAGTCTATGCGATGCCGTTGAGAATGCCGGGGCAAGGCTTTCGGGCTTACCGCCATACAGTGCTTCAGGCCCATAATTTCCCGTATGGTGTACGGTGTAGCTTTTAACTCGTTTCGCACTGGAATGTCTTGATAAGACAATATATCCGTCTACGAATCCGATCCTATGATCTAGGAAATCGAAATTAATAGTATCCTCTTTAAAACCCGTAAGTATGAATGTCTTATGCTCGTAACATTCCTCGGCACCGTTTATTAGTTCTCTGCATTTATCTAGACGATAATATGTTCTGAGCCAGTCTGCAATTCCTTTTCCCGCAGGATCATTCACACTATATACTAAAGCGTACATTCTTGGCTTCACCACAACAAACATGTATTATCTCTCGATGAAACTATAGATTAGATAATCGGATTATTTAGTAGTACTGTGAAACCAATACATCGAGATGATAGTATGCTGAGGATTAATGAGAGTGTGTGGAGAAGGCGGAAGCTCGAGTTCTGGGACAGGCTATGGGAAGATCTTGAAATAGGATATCTGGACGAGGATCTTCTACCAGTGCTCATCTATTTCTATATAGATCGCGGAACACATACGCTGAGCAGCTGTAGTGGCAGAATAATATTGGCTGACTCGACCTTCCCGTGGAGCCGTGAAGAAACAAGTGTTGTGTATAAAAAACATTCCCCCGTGGATACAAGCGAGATAGCTGGCATAATAGATAAAACCCCCGTCAGGCGTTTGTGGTTGAATGTGACGGGGCCCATAATACATGTCTCGACAACTAGTATGGATATAGCAGATAAAATCCTTGCAATTGCCAGGAATGCCGGCATGAAGCATAGCGGTATACTGTCAATATCGGAGAATAAGGGAATAATACTTGAACTAACAACGGGTGTTAAGCTGACGCATCTATTACGATGTAAGGATGAACTAATAACCGATATTTCCAAGTTAGACAAACTGGTTGAGGTTGCTAATCAAGTGCTTTACGAAGGCAAAAGAATTCTCTGCAGACTATTTGTTGAGCTCAGGGAAAACATGCCTTTTACACCCGACGAAACCATTATCAAAGATCTCAGACGCCGTGGACTTACCTTGGAAAAACTATTTCCTCCAAGTTATTGTCGAGAACTCCTGTGATTAGATCATCTATTCTTTCAAGCTCACTTTTCAACAATGATAGTTCTTCAACGGTAATAGAGATCGATGGGTGACGCGGGCGTAGCCTGCATTCACCGACACTAATATTTAGTTGGCTAAGACCCATTTTTCTCCCGATCTCAATTATCTCTAGCTTATCCATGAATGCCACAGGCCTATATATCGGTAAAGGCGAAAGCATTGTTAGCGCGGACATATTGTTCAGTGTCTGTGATGCAACCTGGCCTACTGCTTCACCTGTAACTATTCCATGGCACCTTAGTCTCTGGGCTAGTTTTGAAGCATAACGATGCATTATTGCTTTGCAGGCAATACACCTTATATTTGCTGGTACCTTGAGGCTTAGTAGAGGCTTATAAGCATCTTTGATAATGTAGGCTTTCATAGAGTCCCATGGCACCCATCGAAATATTAGTTCGAAGGATCTATATGCGCGTTCAATTGCTTTTCTACTCCAATAGGGGTGAAGATTAGCGAATAAAGGTACGATCTTAATACCTCTCTTCATAGCTAGTACTGATGCTACAGCAGAATCTACACCCCCTGATACTAGGGATACGAGGCAGCCTTCGACCCCGTATGGGAGACCTGATGGACCAGGTATTTCATAGGTGTAAATAAACGCTTTATCGTTTCTAATCTCTATATTAACTTCTAGATCTGGTCGCTCTAGATCGATCCTCACCCCAGAGATCCGGGATAATCTATCGCTGAGCTCACGTATCAAGCCACGCGACGATATTCGGGTGTCTCCTCTATGTATTCTTATAGCGATGCTATCGATGCCGGAAATAGAAACCATGCTTTCAAGCACATTGAACAAGTCGTTAAATGTGAAATCAACACATATTGCAGGGCTGTAACTAGATATTCCAAATACATGTTTCAAGATACCCAGTACTTTTGGCGTAGGTTTAGGCTCATAGATTATTATTCGAGGCTCTATTCCTACTACTTTAGGTGTGAAGCCTTCACGTGTAAGCCTTTTCTCAATACTTTCTTCAAGCCGTCGAAACATGTATTTTCTAGACCATGAGCCTAGCCTAACCATGAATTCTCCAGGCCTTACAAGTATGGTGTTCCATTCATAGTCAAGCATTCGATGCACCTGCAGTGCTTGATAAGCAGGGTTTTATTACTGCTCAGTACTTCTTTTTGCATGGGCGGTATTATATGTCGGGCGAGACACGGTATATATCCTATGAAGAATTCATGAGAATTGATCTCAGGGTTGGCAAGGTAATTAGTGCGGAGAGAGTGAAGGGGAGTAAAAAACTGTTAAGACTAGTTGTTGATCTCGGAGAACTCGGGCAGAGACAGATCATAGCTGGTCTAGGGAAGTGGTATGATCCAGAATACTTTGTTGGTAAAAACATTATTGTTGTAGCTAATCTACAGCCAAAGAAGATATTTGGCTTAGAAAGTCAAGGCATGCTATTGGCAGCCGATGTTCCAGGAGGAACGCCGGTTCTTTTGACAACAGATAAACCAGTAGAGCCGGGTGCCAGAGTTAGATAATGAACCTTAGAGAAAACATGTTGAACTATTATTTCTCCTTTTTCTTCCTATATCTCATATACTTGATCATTGCTGCGAGACTTGCCACGGCTCTCTCTGGGCTTGGATATGCTGGTATACCGTTCCTGTTGAGTATTTTCATGGCCTCGTACGTGTCGTAGCCACCTACGAATCCAGCCACTATGGGTTTCTGTTTATCCTTGTGTTTCTTCGCTACTTCTATTATTGCTTTTGCAAGGTCTCTCGGGTCTAGGATGGCTGTTCTGCAGTATAGTACAACGATATTGTCGATCTCAGGGCTTTCATATGCTACTTCGAGAGCTTTTACATAGTTGTCAACGACGGCCTGACCTGTAAGGTCAACGGGGTTCTTGGGGCTACCAAACCAGGGCATTGTTTTCCTGAACTCCTCTTTGAGCTTCTCGCTGGGAACTATTAGTTCTACTCCATGTTCTTCCGCAGCATCTGTTGCTAGTACACCTACGCCTCCACCATTTGTTATAATAATGGTTTTCTCGCCACGCGGTATTGGTTGTTCAGCGAACGCTCTGGCCCAGTCGAACATTTCCTCAACTGTTAATGCTCTAAGTATTCCTGCCTGTTTGAATGCGGCGCTATATATTTGATCACTTCCAGCTAGACTACCTGTATGGCTTGCGGCTGCTTGCGCTCCTCTTTTGCTACGTCCGGCCTTGATCACGATCACGGGCTTCTTCATAGTAATCTTTTTCATCTCTGTAATGAATCTTCTTCCCTGCCCAGGCTTTAGGCCTTCGAGATAAATAGTTATAACACGAGTGTTAGGATCATCTGCCAGATAATGTGATACATCGACGGGATCTATGTCGCACATATTGCCCATACTCACGATCGCCGATATCCCTATTTCTTCCATTATTGTCCATCCCATTAATGCTATACCGAGCGCTCCACTCTGTGTTATGAAAGCTATTGGGCCAGCTCTTAGATCCTTGGGGCCGAACGTGGCGTTCAGATTTGCCGGAGTGTATGCGACGCCGAATATGTTTGGTCCTAGTACTCTCATTCCATACTTCCTAGCGATCTCTACGAGCTTCTTCTCTGCTTCAACATTGCCTACTTCGCTGAACCCAGAAGTGATTACTACTAGTACTTTAACGCCTTTCTTCCCGGCTTCCTCTGCTACTTTTAACACTACTGGTTCCGGAACAACTATTATCGCCATATCGACTTCATCAGGTATTTCTGTTATTGATTTGTAGGCTTTGAGACCCATGATCTGGTCTGCCTTGGGATTGACAGGATATACTTTGCCCTTATATCCGCATTCCAAGATGTTTTTAAGGATGGTATAGCCGATCTTGCCTGGATGTCTGCTGGCACCGATTACCGCTATACTTCTCGGCCTGAAAAGAGCTTCGATGTTTGGATCGACCATAAGCATCACCCATGACATGTATATACGCGCGCGCTTTTCTACGTAGACTTCAATATACAATGATTCAGATATGTAGGTAATAAGGATTAATCTTTAAAATTACAAAGAAACAGCTAAAGATTCACGAATATTTCTGAGAAAACCGATTATACTTTGTTTAACACAGATATCTGCTACTTCACAGTATGGATTATAACTGCTATCGATAACTATGAGCTCCACGTCTTTGATCTTGGGAAGCAATACAAGCATGTTAAGAGGACTAAGATGGGGAGAGACACCCATGACGAGGATTAACTCTGAAGACATTAGGTCGATCAATGCTTCTCTGTATTTCTGGTAATTTAGAGCAGAACCTATTTCTATGAAGGATTCATCTCTACGATCTAGAAGTAAACAGTTCACATCATTGATCAAGCATTTTATTGAACAGTAGGGCGAGACATCAATTATATGGTTGAATAATTCAAGGTCGTATAGCTCCCTAATTATCCCTATGTATTCCGCGATACTATCCACGAGATCTGTGCATTGGCTCCCGATTTTTTCTTTCAAGAACAACGATTTTTCTTTTCTCGATACATTATATCTATTCGGCTGATAATCATAATATGGGGGATATCCTAGCTCTTTGTACAGACCTGATCCGATAATGACCGTTGTCTCTGTTGTCCTAAGAAGCTCTATTATTTCCAATTGATTATTCATTTCTCACGCCCTGTATATATTTGTAGAACTGTTCAACAGAGAATGCATTATCACATACTAGTCGTAGAGTTTTCTCATCAAATATTGTGAACGTGTAGTTTAAGTTGACTAGTTTGAGCGAGCCTATTGGAAGAGGGATTTCAAAGACGAAGAGAAGACGATCTATTCTACCATATTTATCTAGTATTTTCTTAAGCTTGAAGAATACCTTATCATAGGCTCCACTTATGGATCTTGATGTTTTTTGAACAGTATATTTTACCTTACCTTGTAGTTCTTTATTAGGAGAGAGATATTCTTGATAATCTTCGTAGAGGATCTCTATATCGCTTGTTACGGCATATATTTTTCCTAGATGAGTATATATGTATATTATTTCACCTCTCTCCATTATCTTCTTAAGAGCCCGGTTCACCATGTCGTAGGGCCAGCCGATAGCTTCAGCTATCCATTCTGAAGGCATTGGACGGCCTTCGAGGATGGATAGTATTTTATCACGGGTAGTTCTCCTCCATAGTCTTTCCAATACGTCTTCGTCAACTGGTATATCTATACCTATCTTTTTCGCGAACTCCAAGGAATCTACTAGGCTATCCATATCAGGCGTATCGGGCGTCACAATATATGCCACGAATTTCAAGCCTTTCCTACCAGTTAATCGAAGGATACGTCCATGGCGCTGGATAAATCGAAGAGGGCTAGCAACATTGCTCCATATAACCAGTAGATCAGCCATTGGGAGATCAAGGCCTTCCTCACCAGCTGATGTTGAAATGATTACTTTTGTTTTCTCGCTATGCGCTTTTCTAAGAACTTTCCTAACATCTTCTTTCATCTTTGCCTTACCATATATTGCTACAGAACCATATCTCGACAATGTCTTCTCGAGATACCTAGCAATTACTACTCGGTCAACAAAAACTATTGCTTTGTTAAAATCATGGTCTTGTAGAACACGTATTAGGGCCTCAAGCTTATGGGCTGGCCTCACACCCGGTTTTTCAAGTAATGGTCTAATAGGAGATAGAATAGCCGAGAGACGTGTTTCTTTTTCTATGCTTTCCTTTAATGCCAGTGCTCCATCTCTTACAAACCATCGAATAGCTAGGTTCACAAGGCCACGCTCTCTCCCTGATAGATCTAAGCGTATGTCTTCAAGCCTCTCGAGAACTTGTTTTTCATCACTATTTAGCTCCGCCTCATATATCTCACCGATCCACGGGGGAACGTATTTCTTTATTCTCTCATCGTTCCAGCTCCATCGACGGATCGGGCCTATATACCTAGTGATCTCAGGCTCACGAGCCCTCGGTATGTGTGCTGATAAGCCAAGCCTTCTATCGAACTTCATTTTCTTCATGAACTCAGCATAAGCGTCTTTGCCGGTTGTATGATGACATTCATCCACTACAACCGCATTATATCCCAGCGAGGCTATTATCTCGTGATCACTTAATGCCGTCTCAGGAGTGGCAACAGCGATCTTAGCCTCAACCCATAAGTTTCTTCTCTTAGCTTTAGGGTATTTACCATGTATAGGAAGGGCTTTGATCCCCAAGACCTTATTTATGTAAGAGGCTACCTGCTCAACGAGAATACGTGATGGCTCTAGAAAAATTACTCTCTTGGCCTCACCAGATTCCATGAGCTTCTTAGCCCACAGGATAGCGATGAGGGTTTTACCAGAGCCTGTGGGCATAACTACTACTGCGCCCTTGTGCCGTAGAGCCCATTCAGCTGCTTCGACTTGGTAGTCTCTAGGCTTTATCTTAAGCCTCAACTTCTTTGACCATAGAATAGTAGTATTAGTTTTTGGTAAAAAATTAGAGATATTGTGCTGCGCGCTTCATTATCTCCGCGTACAGCGTGATCGTGTCCTCGTACTTCGTCTCAGGCGGACCTGTATAGATTATGTGCATTCTAAGCGTAATACCTCTCTCCTTCACTTCCTTAACCATGAATCTCGCGATGGCCTCTGCTAGTGGTCCCAGGCTCGGATATCCTTTTCCTAGAGGGACTCTCTTCTTCAGTAGCCTTCTTCCGAAGTATACACCAGTTACTTGGCTAAACCTTAGGCTTAGGAACCCGTTGCTCATCGTTAGCCCTCTTCTTAGTACCCTCATCCAGAAGTCCACCGTTGCTTCTTTATCAGCGGCTATGAAGTTGCCGTGCTGGTCTATCTTTGTCTCATACATGAACACGTTTTCGAGCTGAAGGCTTGGTATTACTCTATCGCTTCCTACTGCTTCGATAATGGCTCTTATCTCATCAAGGCTGCCCAGCTGTCTCCTCGTATACGTAGTCTCAAGGCTTATGTACATGTTCTCAGGCGCAGCACTCAGTAATTTCTTAATCAGATCTACTACTGCGTCTATGTCCCTCTGATCCATGAATACTCTCCATCCAATATGGAGGTTGAAGACCTCTGTGCCAGCAATTGCGGCCTTCTTTATTGCTGCTATAAGCGCTCTCTCGATCCTTTCCTGTATATACTTTGAGTCAGTGACAAGGTTGTAGTATGGACCATGCGCGACTATTGTTGTGAATGCCTTCTTTGCGAACTCGCCATATGCTTCGAAGTATTCTTTACCCCGGCTCTTTCTGGAGAAGTCCCATGGAGGTATCTCTGTTAATCTCATACCTAGTGCTGCTGCTTTTGTAGCAGTGCTTAGCGCGTTATATGTTCCCCAGTCAAAGAGTATCATTACTTACACCCCTTTAAGTCTCATATAAATTGTATCGTTTTACTATTTGTTTTACACAATACAATACTATTTTAATTGATAAATATAATTGTTTCTTCAATACTCTACCTGTACGAAATTATTCTCACTTTTCCAAGATCATATTCGAACAATACGTATCCGCCACGACTACACGAAGAAGGAGATATATAGCTGATGCCTTTCTCCTCCACTATTAGTGGTTTACCATAGTTGAGGCCAATCAATACTAGGCGTGGATTAGAAGCACTAATTATTTCATCAACGAATCCGTAGCCGATTAAGTATTTTTGCATATATCTTAAACCTACTAGTAATGGCGGATAATATGTTACAAATACATCGAAAAACCCGTTCTGAAGCCTCTTAATAACTTCTTCATTAACGTTAACACCGAGGCCGGCTATCTTAAGACTAGTCTGTCCTATGTTGATACTTATTGCTTTACCATCTAGGAGAATACCTTTTGTCTTCAACCATTTTGAAACTGATGGATCATCGTATTCGCCTATGATTCCTGCAACAATTGTTGAGGATATAGATGAGAGAAAATCGAGTATTTCGGGAGATGATACGTCTCCGCCTGTAATGATTATATCTGGACATGTTTTAATATCTGAGATTATTTCTCGGATAGCTGATTCATTATTCATACAACGACTGATATATAAGATCATAGTCATCCTCGTTCCACCGGAACTATTTTTCCCCTATTCTCAGCCACACCTACAACGATTCTATAATCTCCATACCATGTGCTCTTCTGTAAGAGTCCCTCTATCACGGCGCATCCTCCTTCATATAGGAATGGTATATAGAGAGCCTCATACGAAGTTATCATCCTTATCTCAATATCATCACAAGTCTCACATCTATGCACATATGCTTCAGAAGGATAATTAAGTGCTGATACTTGGAATGGCTCTATACATACTTTCGCTTTGATCATCCCGATGCTTTGCCAGGGCTCCATAAGATCGATGTGTTTATAGACGCCGTCATTATAGATTATAGAATAGTCTATATCATTAACTTTGCCACGCCTCCATGGCCGGTAGAAATACCTTGATATAATGTCTTTATTGATCCTGAGGCGGTTTTCAAGCCTTTGAGCCCATGATAATAGTTCGTCTTTATTGAACATCCTAATATGATCAGTTGTATTAATCACTTCATTAAAAGCTTCAACTACCTTGATAGAGTCGCGTGGACCATAAACTACTAGGTCAATATCGCTTGTACCAGGAACATGTATACCTACAAGTATTGAGCCTGTCACACCTATGTTTACATTACCGGCATACATTTTCACAGCATAAATTATATCGACAAGTGTTTTTTCGAGATCATCTTTAGGGCTACTAATAATATCCTTAATACGTTTGACCGGGTCATAAACGCTGACGACTTGGCTCCTAGGTATGATTGGCGATAAGGCCCCATAGCTATGTACATATGTCTTCCAAGGTGTGCTCTCATGAACTATTACAGGATCATATACTGGGACAAGCCGTCGATACCTACCCAAACCGTTCTGCCAAGGCCCCACATTATAATGTGATCTGCAGTACTTCTGATAGCCAATAATATATCCCGATGAATGCGCGTTACCGACAACTACTGCATAACAATTATTCCTTAGATATAGATAATAATGGTCGAGAACAGTATCGACTGACAACTGCTACACCGTATTGTTTTATGTCTTAACCAGAGAGAAAATAGGATTGGTGCTCTAATAATGGTAGAGGTAATATCATTCGATATCGATGGAACGCTAATAGATAGCTATTCAGGCATACCGTTCTTCTACAGAGATCTGCTGAGCCATGGAGAAGAATGGTTAAAAACGGTTACCAAGGAGAGCTTAGATCTCCATACTATTTGTAGAGCAGAAGGAATGGCTGATGAGCTCGGCTTTCTCAGGGAGGACTGGTGGGGCAAAATACTAGGCGTCAAAGACCCTATGGTCTTTACAGAACTATTATTGCATTATTGGAATTATAGGATAGAACATTCAAAACTCTTGCCCGGTGCTATAAAGATCTTATCTGGTTTCCGTAGATCAGGGTTTAAAGTAGTCAGCGTAAGTTATGG
The DNA here is from genome assembly GCA_013154205.1 of Thermoproteota archaeon. GTDB lineage: Archaea > Thermoproteota > Thermoprotei_A > Sulfolobales > Desulfurococcaceae > JAADCY01. Next base: position 14,154 of record JAADCY010000059.1, read on the forward strand.
CGATGACATACTGGGTTTAAAGAAATATAGGATATCATTGTCGGGTCTGGAAAAATATTTTGACGAGCTAATTGTTGTACGCGACGATATACCGTCAAGACGTGAAGCCTTTGAGTACATAATGAGGAAGTATCGGCCTGAAAAACTCATTGTTGTTGATGATAAGTGTAGAGTATTGAGAAACATAAGCAGGGCTTACAAGGATATTATAACTGTTCATATAGTATTTCCTTATCCGGAGTGCTTGGGGATTAAATACTGCGAGTGCGGCGATATTGAAGTTTTCAATCTGTATGAGCTAGGAAAAGAGTATGGTGTGATATAACATTATTATATTAATTATTCAGCCAACATTGGTGTTTTAGATCGGTTGAGGCCCTTCTACTTCTTTTAACTGTTCAATAACATATCTCCTTATCTCGTCGAGACAGGGGAGATCACGTATAATTCTTCCATTCTCAATGTATTTGACTAATAAGGGCTCATAGCCTTGTGGTATACATCCTTTACCGAAAGGCCTTATGATATCGTTTAAACCAGGCCTTTTTCGGAGTAATTGTTTAGCGCCGGGAAGCTTACCTCTTTTTGTGAACGGTTTCCATACCCCGTTCTCCTCTATCTCGACTATGTCAGCACTAATATCTATTGATGGAGGGAAGGACACACTGGTCCCTATGCCGAATGCGTCAACTACATCTCTTAACTCTACGAGGCTCTTCTCATCTATTCCACCGCTTACAACTATTTTCACATGAGTGTAGCCGTGTAGATCGAGAGTCCACCTGACCTCCTCAACTATAGCTCTCATATTTCCTCTCCGACTACTAGGAGTGTCCAGTCTTACCCCGTAGAGCTTATCTCCTAAAGCCTTGGCAGCCATGAGTGATTCTACGCGTTCATCGTAGAGTGTGTCGACAAGCATTATCCTAGGCACATCATCCTCGACGATCTCGTCGAATGCTTTCCAAGCCTTCACTTGGTCTCCGAAGACAAGTATTAATGCGTGCGGCATAGTCCCTACGGGTTTTAAGCCCAGGTATTTCTGACTTATAGTACCGGAGACTGCATCCATACCACCTATATATGCAGCTCTATCAGCCATAGGGGCAAGTGCTGGGTGAAGAGCTCTTAGACCGAAGAATAAGAGTGTCTTATCCATGGCTAGCCTTTTCATCCTAGCTGCTTTGGAAGCTATACTGGAGTAGTGGCGAAGAATACCCAGTAGAGGAGTCTCATAGACTGAGAAGTCATCATAATATCCTTCAACTATCATTAAGGGTTCTCCAGCTTTAAACAAGGTTCCCTCGGGCAAAGCATAAACAGTGAACGGCTTACCCTCGAGGAGCTTAAGGGCTTCCTCAAGTCCAGCGAAGACTGCCCAATCATATCCTTTAGGAAGCTTGTTCACATGGAACTCTATTCTAACTTTCTTCCTAATGTTCTTCGTACGGAGGATTTTACGTGTTCTGACAAAATATATGTCCGTTACTTCACCGCTATAGATCTCTTCATCCAATGCTATATAGAAGCGGCGTTTTTTCTCATTCACCGTCTCTACTCACCCATAACCATAACTATGATGTGTCTTAGCGATCTAGGCCCATCCATCTCGACGACGAAGATGTTCTGCCAAGTACCTCTCACAAGCCTCCCATTAATCACAGGGAATACTCTATCGGCCCCGATCAGAGCTGATCCGATATGTGCATGAGCATTATCATCTATAATGTTATGCCTCCACTTACTACTCCCTGGATCAGTCAATTCTTTTATCTTGGTAAGAATATCGGATATTAGCCCCGATTCATGCTCATTAGCAATAATCGCCGCTGTCGCATGAGGAGCGAACACAAGGCACATACCGTTCCGGACTCCACTCTCCTCAACGATCTGCTCTACTTCATGCGTGATATCTATAAGTTCAAACCTATTATGAGTAGAGATACGTATCTCCTTATAATAGACTTTCAAAGCATGCACCCAAGCCTTTTTTCAAGAACGAATTATCTAGTTATAAGGAAATTTATATCGCTCGATACACAAGCACTACTTCACCAGTCACATGATCCACTTGTACCGACGATAATTTTAGATCAATAATGCCTTGCATCTCCTTATTTATAATGGGCACACCGTTCATTCCAATGATCTTTGGCGAAATACTTATGATCATTTCATCAAATAATTTCTTCTCCACAAGCTCACCTATAAGCCTCCCACCTCCTTGGACGAGCAGTCTTGACACTCTATATTTATTCTTGAGCACCTCGAGAACCCTGCATAGATCTATGTGGTCTTCGTCATCAATAGGATCAATATATTCGAGCACAACATTACGTGCTGAGATCTCTCTTGCCTTAGCCATACCCTTGTTTCTTGATGACGTAAATATTATTGTCGCGGAGACCATAGTATCCAATATATTTGCATCAACTGGTATTGATAACTTGCCATCAACAACGACACGTATAGGTAGCTTATCCTCACCGCTCAACGGCCTAGGCATGAGTACAGGATTGTCCACAACAACCGTATTAGCGCCCACCATTATAGCGTCAACACTACGACGCAGAAAATGCATTCTCGCCAAATCTCTCTCAGAGCTGAGAAGAGTACGTTCACCTTTTACGGATATACGGCCATCAATAGTCTGCGTGGCAAAAATGATTACGTATGGTCTTGAACATGTTTTCTGCATTATATTATCACTCCTTTATCCCTATGAACCATAGTATAATTAGTGAGTTTATACCTTATTTTGTAACGGAGGAGAAAAGAACCGGGTGATCGGTATGGAGGACTGGGAGAAGAAGAGGAGGGATAGGGAGTTCAGAGACCTGTTCAGTATGATAGATGAATTCATCAGAGAGATCGAGAAGGAATTCTACAGGTTCTTCAACGAGATAGAGTTCTCACCATTCACGCCGCTATCATTTGGTAAAGAAGGAGAATACAAGATCATGGGACCATACGTCTACGGCTTTAGAATAACAATAGGGCCTGACGGCAAACCCATTATCGAGGAGTTCGGCAATGTTAAGCGAGTACGTGGAAAACCAAAGATCAGCGAGGAGCGCGAGCCTCTCGTCGACGTCTTCGAGAACGACGATGAAATCATTGTTGTTGCAGAAATACCAGGTGTCGAGAAAGAAAACATAAAGGTAGAAGTATCTGATGATAGGAGGAGGCTCATAATTAGGGCAAGCGATGAGAAGAGGAAATACTATAAAGAGGTAGAGCTACCAGCTGAAGTAGATCCTGAAAGCGCTAAGGCAAACTACAAGAATGGAGTCCTCGAGGTCAGGTTGAAGAAAATAAAAAGTAAGGAGAAGAAGAAATACGAGATTAAGGTAGAGTAATTTTTTCTATGATCATTATTCCTCCCTATATACTTGAACGACTTTACCGGGGTGAATAGATCCATGTATCTAATTGTAGTAAGTGATACACATGATAACATGCCTGTTATAAAGAAGTTTGTCGACCTTGTAAACTCTAAGTACAAGGGAGAGAAAACTATAGTGCATTTAGGCGATATGATAAGCCCCTTTGCCGCGCGTTATCTTGTTGAAAACCTAGAGGATGTTAAAAGAGGTATTTTCGTCTATGGGAATAATGACGGTGATAAAATATTATTGTACAAGATCCTCAGTAAGGCTAACTGGGAAGTATATCATGGACCCACAATAATCGAGCTATTCGGTAAGAAAGTATTGATTATGCATGGTTTTAACGGGTCAGAACACACTGCCTTAATAGCGAGCAGTCTTTCACAATCTGAGAACGTAGATGCAGTATTCTATGGGCACACTCATCGCATGGACTACAGAGTGATTAAAGGAAAAATCATCGTTAATCCTGGTGAAGCATGCGGATACCTAACAGGTAAATCTACATTTATGGTTCTCGACAAGGATACTTTCAAGCCCGAAATAGTCGAAATACAGTGATAAAACAAACTGATCCATCACTAGGTTTAAGAAAAGCAAAGCATACTTTATTCATAAGCATATTTCTATCTCTCCCTCCATGGTGAGCGTTTATGTTTGAAGGGAAAAAACTGAAAAGTGCGAGCATTCCTGAGGATGAGTCAAAAAGACAATATCATATAATGGCCGGGCCAGGCGATGTTAGTAGGTATGTTTTACTTCCAGGAGATCCGGGGCGTGTGAAGAAAATAGCGTCTTATTGGGATAAGTCATGGGAGGTTGCATCCCATAGAGAATATCTTACGTACAGTGGGTATTACAAGGGCGTGTTTATCTCAGCTACAAGCACTGGAATAGGTTCTCCTTCAACAGCTATTGCTATCGAGGAATTAGCGAGGATAGGTGCTGATACGTTCATTAGAGTTGGTACAACGGGAGCTATAAAGAGGGATATACGTGTGGGAGACCTCATAATTTCGACAGCCGCGGTGAGACTAGAGGGGACTAGTAAGGAATACGTCATCCCAGAATATCCTGCTGCAGCATCATTAGACGTGGTCATGGCCCTCATCGCCGCCGCGGAAGAACTAGGTGTAAGATATCATCTTGGCATTACAGCGAGCACCGACAGTTTCTATGTAGGCCAGGAAAGACCAGGGCTTAGAGGCTACCTACCCCCCTTCAAGAAGGGTCTCGTCGACTTTCTTAAATCCGTCAACGTATTGAACTTCGAGATGGAGGCAGCCACTATATTCACGCTCGCAAATATATATGGCCTAAGAGCTGGGGCTGTATGTGCCGCAATAGCGAATAGGGAAACCGAGGAATTCGTGGTAGAGGCAGGCGTTGAGGACGCCGTGAAAGTCGCTAATGAAGCTGTGAAAATACTTAGTGAATGGGACAATGAAATGGAGAAGCAGGGGAAGAAAAACGTTACGCCATCAATAATTCATAAATGGATATCCCGGATACATGGCTGAGGCGATTATTTTGAGGAAGAACAAGCCTTTACACATAAGTGTCGGAAACCTTAACATCGACATATCGATGTATGTACAGTCATTTCCAGGACCCGATGAAAGCATTATCGCTGACGATGCACTGATATCATGCGGTGGCTCGGCCACCAACT
>JAADCY010000130.1 GCA_013154205.1 Thermoproteota archaeon
GGGATCACTAAATGAGGAAGACCGGGCCAACAAACATAGTGGTTAGAAAAACAATCCGCGAACTAAGAAAACTAGCTAATACATATAATGCAAAAATATGGGATGCTGTTGCCGATGAGCTTGAAAAGCCTAGACGCCAGAGGAGAGCGGTAAATATCAGTAGAATAAACAGGTATACAAATGACGGCGATATAGTAGTAGTTCCAGGCAAAGTACTTGGCGCAGGGCACATAGATCATCCAGTAACAGTTGCTGCATTAGCATTCTCCAAGACAGCTATTGAAAAAATACTCAACGCGGGAGGTAAGGCTGTATATCTCTTGGACCTGGCTAAAGAAAACCCTAAAGGAACGAACATAAAGATCATTGGGTGAAAAAATGAGCTCGGAAAACAAGACCTTATACGTTGATGCAACAGATCAAATACTCGGTAGATTAGCGAGTATTGTAGCGAAAAAACTCCTTGAAGGCTATCGTATATTCATAGTTAATGCTGAGAAAGCCGTTGTCAGTGGAGAACGCAAGAGAGTTATTATGGGTTATAAACTTGTTGAAAAAGTAAAGACGCACTATAATCCATACAAGCATGGCATTAGGAGACCTAAATCACCGCACAATATACTTAAGAGAACCGTTAAAGGCATGCTTCCAACAGATAAGCCGAGGGGAAGAGATGCTTATAAGAGATTAAAAGTCTATAATGGTGTTCCGCCAGAACTACAGAACAAGAAGTTCATCAGGTTTGAGGAAGCCGATAAGTCAAGGCTCGCACGAGGATATATTACCCTTGGAGAAATAGCTAAACACCTTGGATGGAAGGGTGAGGCTTAATGGCAGAGAAAGGAAAAATAGTGATTGCAACGGGTAAGAGGAAGACAAGCATAGCCAGAGCAATCATAAAGCCTGGCGAAGGACGTGTCTGGATAAACGGTGTTCCGCTCGAGATATGGCCTATAGAGCTAGCTAAGCTCAAGATGTACGAGCCTCTAGTACTAGTAGGTGACCTATGGAAGAAAGTCGATATCTATGTAAATGTTAAGGGAGGAGGCTATATGAGCCAGGCAGATGCTGTGAGGATGGCGTTAGCTAAAGGCCTCCTAGCATATGCAGGGAACAACGAGGAACTAAAAAGAGTGTTCACAGAGTATGACAGGTACATGCTCAGCGGTGATCCTAGGAGAACAGAGCCTGAGAAATGGGGCAGATACAGCGCCCGTAGAAGATGGCAGAAGAGCTATAGGTGAAATCAGATGCTTTTCCCTGTACGTTGCTTTACATGCGGAGCCCCTATAGGGCATTTATGGGAAGAATTCAAGAAGAGAGTTGAAGCTGGAGAAGATCCTGGAAAAGTACTGGATGATCTCGGTGTTAAAAGGTATTGTTGTAGAAGAATGTTCTTATCCCATGTAGAAATAGCATATGAGTTACTCAACTTCCCCAAGGTTTCATAAAAACGGTGATACCCTATGAGTAAGAATGAAGCACCCGAAACAAAACCGCGTGCTAAGGAAGAGAAGAGAGGGATCGAGCTACTGGTCCCCCTAGACAGGTATCTAGCGTCAGGAATACACATCGGCACACATATATGTACGAAGTTTATGGAGCCCTTCGTATACAGGGTAAGGAATGACGGGCTCTATATTTTAGACATTAGAAAAATCGATGAAAGAATACGTATAGCGGCCAAGTTCCTCAGCCACTTCGAGCCCAGTAAAATAGCAGTTGTATCTGTCAGGCAATACGGTCAGAAACCAGCAAAGAAGTTCTGCGGATACGTTGGATGCAAAGCATTTACAGGAAGATTCATGCCCGGAACATTCACGAACCCAAGTCTTAAATGGTATTTCGAGCCGGACATTGTGCTTATTACGGATCCAAGAGCTGATTCACAAGCACTAAGAGAGGCTGCCGAAATAGGAGTACCTGTAGTAGCGCTTGCCGACACGGACAATAGAACGGAATACATAGACCTGATAATACCGGCAAATAATAAAGGAAGAAAGAGCCTAGCACTCATATACTGGTTACTTGCAAGAGAAATACTAAGACTAAAAGGAGTAATTCCACCCGACGGAGACCTGCCTGAGCCTCCGAGCGAATTCGAGGTCAAGCTGAGGAGGTGATTTTTTGGAGTTTAAAGGGGTGAGACACCCCGTAGTAGCAGGGTATTTTTATCCCGAGGAGCCCAAGGAGCTTATATCCCTGATCGAGAAGAGCTTCACCCATCCGTTAGGGCCGGGAAAACTACCTGTTGTTTCTAATGAGAGAGTAAAGAATAGCATTGGTTACGTTGCACCTCACGCAGGCTATATCTATAGCGGCCCGATAGCTGCACATGTTTATTACAAGATAGCTGAAGAAGGAAATCCTGATACCTTCATTATTATCGGTACCAATCATACAGGTTTAGGCTCGCTTGTATCAATCTATCCTGGAGGTAAATGGTACACACCGTTAGGCTATGTGAACATCGATGAAGAACTGGCTAGGAGTATTATAGAAAATAGCAGTATTGCCGAGGCAGACACTTATGCCCATATAGAAGAGCATTCTATAGAGGTACAGTTGCCTTTCCTCCAGTATCTTTATGGTGAAAACATAAATATTGTCCCAATAGTCATGGGTCTCCATAGCCCGGACGCCGCGCATGACCTTGCAAAATCAATCTATGAATCCGTGAAAGCACTAGAGCGAGATGTCATCATCATAGCAAGCAGTGATTTCAATCATTATGAGCCCCATGAAATAACAATAGAGAAGGATATGCTAGCTATAAAGAAGATAATAGAGCTTGACACCGAGGGCTTCTATCGCGTGATCATCGACAAAAACATATCTGTCTGCGGCCCTGGAGCTATTATGACGCTTATGGAGTACACTAAGATGGCCTCACCTACTGGCAAGGTTAAGCTATTAAAACACGCTACAAGCGGCGATATATCCGGTCATAAAAACGCCGTTGTAGGATACGCTGCAATTCAGTTCCTCTACTGAAAAACAAAAAGAACATTTTCGTTAACATTACTTTATTTTATCCAGTTGAAAAACTTAGTTACTATATGCTAAGGTGCATCGATTTTGTCAGACCCTAATATCAGAAGCAGAAAAATAGAGCATATAAGAATAGTTGTTGAGGAAAACGTTGAATTCCCTGGAACATGCTCCGAGATATATTCTCAGATAAAACTTGTGCATAGAGCATTTCCTGGAATAGATCTATCCGATGTCGATCTTTCACTTAATTTCCTGAATTACAAGATCAGCGCACCGTTAATGATTAGTGGTATGACAGGCGGTGATCCAGCTACAACCAAATATAATGAAAAACTAGCACTACTAGCAGAGGAATTCAGAATACCGATAGGCCTAGGCAGTGAGCGTGCTCTAGTATTACATAGGAATAAACAGGAAATTCTCCACTCCTATAGAGTAGTAAGACAGATAGCAAAAGATGTACCTGTAATAGGTAATATTGGTGCAAATACCCTTCTTGATATCGGTATCGAAGATATATCTTACATAATAAATAGCGTTGATGTGGATGCTTTAGCGATCCATCTCAACCCTGCACAAGAGGCGATACAGCCTGAAGGAGATACTAGGTTCAATATATCTATCATCGAAAAGATCGAGGAAATAATGGATACTATCAATGTGCCTATAATCATAAAAGAGGTTGGAAATGGCCTCTCATACGAAGATATATCATTATTCTATTCATTAGGAATCAGGTTTTTCGATGTCGCAGGTGCTTGTGGTACAAACTGGGTGCTCGTAGAAAAGTATAGGCAGAAAGACCATGTAGTATCGGATATAGCTGAACATTTATCATCATGGGGTATTCCAACACCAATAGCGGTAATAGAGGCCAGAGCGGCTGCTCCCGACTCATTCATTATTGCAAGCGGCGGCGTATACACGGGGCTCCGTGCAATCACCAATATAGTGCTTGGAGCAGACATTAACGGTTTAGCCAGGCCCTTGATACAAGAAATATATCGTGGAGGATTAGGTGCTGCGAAAAAATTCTTGGAAACTATGATTAGGGAGATGAGAATAGTTTCATTTCTCATCGGAGCAAAAAATGTTAATGAACTAAAACAGAAGCCCTTTATTTTAACTACTGATATACTCACATACTTCAAGCAAAGAGGAATAGACCTAAACGAATACAAGGCAATCCGTGGAGGAAAACAATAATGGAGGAATACAAGTATCCCGAGATCTTCGTTGAAGGAGTCGATTCAAACAAATATATATGCAAGGTTTCAGACGAGTATGTCCTCACCAAAACCCCTATATCCAACGAGTGCTATGGCCACATAATCTATGAAGACATACTCGGATACTTCGATCTATCCAACCCCATCCTTAAGAAAGACGTTATCGTCGTGCCAGAATTTAGTGATGAGGAACTACTCAAGGGCCTCCTAATAAGGAAAAACACTGAGCTCTGTCTCGTCGAGATAAAGGGATACGAGCCATACGTTTATCCACGTGAAGGAGAAAAAATCGATATTA
>JAADCY010000065.1 GCA_013154205.1 Thermoproteota archaeon
TTCCTTTGTCTTAGTTAGAGCTTTAAGTGTTATACACAATCTAATGAATATCTCCTCTTTATCTACAGGGGCCTCCATATCTTGTCTCTTTCTTTTTAAATAATCATAACACTCCAGGAGGGCTCTTCTCATTTCATTATCGAGTACTTTAATACTGGGATCAATATTTTCATCCAAGTAGTTCTTCGACAATATTTTCATCCTCAGGATCTTTTAGAAGAACGGATCTCCCAGCATCAAGAAGATCATGTATATCGGCTTTTGATTTATTTCTGGTTTTCGCAAGTATGGCGGTTATTGTTAACCAAGATACTAGATCCGCCGTTCCCGGTTTATATATGGCTTTCCGGCGGAGCTCTCCAACTATCTTTATAGCCCTAGATATTATTCCGTCGGTTAAATATTGTGATAGATCTCCCAGTCTAAGCATTATAATTTCATATTCCTCCTCGGGGGTAGGATACCTAAACTCTATTCTTATTATTCGCCTCATGAAAGCGTCGCTGAGTTCATTCTGGGCGATGTCTAGTGGATTACTAGTCATAATTATTTGGAAGCCGTCACTGTACTGATAGTATGTTTTCCTTAGCTCTGGAACTATTATGCGTCTCTTATCTATAATGTCCAGTAATAAGTTCTGGAAACCCTCGTTGCTTCTCCTAATCTCGTCTATGAGGACACCTGTATCCAGTATGAGAGCGGCTAGTAGTGGGCGAGGTATAAAGCTTTCTTCATTGAAACCCTTAGCCATAGCCATAGCTGGGTGAAAATCGCCGATAACCCTATACTCATCGTAACTCTCACTACATGGAAGTACAAAAGCCGTTCTCCCAGCCCATAGAGAAAGTATGGCTTCACCTATTTCCGTCTTACCCGTACCCGGTGGCCCTTCATAGAGCACTGGCCTATTATTCATAAAAGCGGCAATGGTCAAATAGACTATGTACGGCTTAACTATTAGCTTATATCTTTCTTTCAAATACTTGATCATTAAATCAGGAGAACGTATTTTAGGAACACTCTTGATGACCGGGCCGTATATTTCTTTAACCTTCTTAATAATAGGGTCTTCTTCCATATCCTTAACCCCAGAGATTTAGAGTCTTTAAGCATCTATTATAGACAACGGATAATCAGGATGACTAGTGGTGAAAATAATGCTTAATATAAGGAGATGCTTCATCATTGAAGGAAGTGATCGGGTATGGGTAGAACTGGTTTGCCGTAACGATGGCTTAATAGCTAGAGTTATTGGGCGCGAACCCCTTTATCGATCACGTCGCCTATCAAGAACTTTCGATAGGTATATTAGAAGACTCATTGGATCTAGAGGTGTTGCTCTCGAAGAAAAAATGCTTAGGGGAAAGCCAAGGATTGCTGGATATAAACGTCTAGAAGATAGACTCTACATTATTCTTGAGATAGATTCAACAAGATTATATGTTCCCGCTGAAAAGGAAAAGCTCCTCAGACAATGTATTAAACTACTACATGAGGAACGTATTGATTAAGATTAGGAGTGCTTGAATAAAATATTGGTCAGCCTTTTCTTCTTCCTGTTCTTCTAGCGGCTATGTGTCCTACCTTCCTACCAGGCGGTGTCTCTCTAGCAACTGTTGATGGCTTACCTACGTGCTGGTGGCTGCCACCGCCGTGTGGATGGCTGACAGCGTTCATTGCTACTCCACGTACTTTAGGCCATTTGTGCGCCTTAGCCTTCCACTTGTAGTATGAATTGCCTGCTTTTAGCAATGGTTTCTCTGTTCTTCCGCCACCTGCTATTACACCTATTGTTGCCCTTGCAGTATTTGGTACCTCTACGATTTTACCGCTCGGCAGCTGTACATGTGTTCTGGTTCCAGCCCTTCCTACAATGAGCGCATAAGCACCTGATGATCTAACGAATTTGCCTCCGTCGCCGGGCCTCTTCTCTATGTTACATACTTGTGTTCCTTCCGGAATACTGCCTATCGGCAATATATTGCCGTTCGATATTGATGCCTGAGGTCCTATCTCGATGATCTGGCCAACATATAGGCCTTCAACAGCAGGTGTTAGGAATTCCGTGCCGTTTTCCAATACTATTTTTGCGAGAGGAACCCATCTACCAGGATCATGTATTAGATCTATTACCTTGCCTTTCATAGTCTTATCAAGCACTAGTGGGGGATACTTAGCAGGTCCTTTCTTCAGATGCTTAGGGCTTCTGAAAGTCGGTGTTCCACGTCCCATACGTTGTGGAAGTATACGCTTGCCCATACATACTCACCTCATATTAAGCCGAGCTGTGATGCTACCTCGCTTGCCTTATATTCAGGCGCGAGTCTAACATATGCTTTCTTTTCTCCTCTTGGCGTTATCAGTGTGCGGACCTTCTTAACCTTCACACCGAATATTAGCTCTACAGCCCGCTTTATGTCAGGCTTGGTAGCAGTTCTCTCTACAATGAATGTTAGGGTGTTCTCTTTGTCGATTAGTGTTAATGCTTTCTCGCTGTGAACAGGCCTGATTATTACTTTGTATAGCCTAGCCTCGTCATTGATCATAATACTTTCACCTCATACCTAGTTGCTATGTCTTGAAGCGCCGATAAACTATATACCGTCAGTCTTCCCGGCTCACCACCAGGTGCAAGGTGAAGTATTCCTAGGTTGTTAGGAGTCGCGATATCGACGCCCGGGAAGTTCCTGACAGCACGGGCCAGTGGAGCATCATAACTTGTCAATACGAATAAGATGCTTCTAGGCTCAACATATTTCCTTCCCCTCATCTTGCCTTTCCCAGCCCTTATCCTTATTCGTTCATAACTTCTCTCTATGTCCTGCCAGAGACCAATGTTTTGCAGGAATACTTTAGCTTCTTTTGCTGTCTTGATGGCTTTCTCGATGCTGTCATCAATTATAACTGGTAGTTTTTCTCTTGCAAAAACATGTCCGCGCGCCCTAACGATTTCCGGTATAGATGTTGCCGCTATAGCTGAAGCAGTGGCAAGCGCTTTTTCCCTCTTGTTAATTCTTTCATGTAGTTTCTCATCCGGACGCGGTGGGAATGCTGCGTGGCCTCCTCTAGCAAATACAACGAATGCTGCACGGCCATTCGGAAGCCTCGGAACTCTCGCGATACCTCTTCCTACACCAAAGCTTCTCGCAGTTGTCCTCCTACCTGCCATCGGATCTCTTCCCTTTGGTTGAAGCATGGCTGTGAATGCCGATAGATACGCTCTCCTGATCAGATCTCTCCTAATAGGCAGGCTAAAGATCACTGGAAGATCAATTGTTTTCACGGTTTTTCCATCTATATCTATGACCTCTCCAGTCTTAGATTCTAGCTTATAGGGTATTAAGATCGACCAGGTCATGATTATACACCCTGCTTGCTCTCATGGCTTACATATACTATTTCAGGCGCTGCCTCAGGTTTCCATTCAGGCGGTCTTATCGGCTCGCGTAGTACAAGTAATCTCTTTCTAACTCCGATAACGCTTCCATGCAGCATGAGATATGGACCGTATACTATTCCGTATCCGAGGAACCCTCCTTTAGGCGTGATCTCCCATCCGTTCTTACCTATCCTTATTATTCTCTTGTTGTACTCGGTCCTCCTATGGAACCCCATTTGTCCTGCCTGGGGTGTCTCGCTCATTGTACCGAAGCCAGGGCTTCTCGAACCTATTTTCCTGCTTCCCTTTCTATGTTTGTGCCATCTAGGCAGTTCTTTAACACCAAATCTCTTCACAACACCCTGGAATCCTTTACCTTTAGTCACTCCTATTACATCGATAAACTGTCCTTCTCTAAACACATCCCATACAGCCACATAGTTACCGAGAAGCTCAGAAGCATATTCAAGCTGTTCTTCCACATTATTTCCTCCACCAATCTTTATCTCCACTATTTCTGGCTTCTTCTTACCTATTCCCGATAATACCGGTATGGTTGAGGCTATTACTCGGATCTCGTCTGGCTGGCTAGCCTTGATCTTAGATATCTTCTCCTCCTGATACTTAACTACAAATTTATAGCCACCGTTCTCAGGCTTAACGAGGCCTGGATTAACTTTTCTGAGGCCGTGTAGATATTTTCGTACAAGCTCGTCAGGCGTTGTATCGATAAACGGATTATCCTTGTAGATTTCATCCAAGAGCCTGGTTAGAGATTCTGAAGGATCCTTCCATACCTCTGCAATGGAGAGTAGGCCCGACATTGGGAAACGCTTGTATGCCCGGATCCCTAGGATAAGCATAGGTGGTGCGTCTAGAACGGTTACTGGTACAAATATTTCTTTACCTGTAGTATCTCTATTAGGCCTATCATCTATGACCAGTATGTGTGTCATACCGGCTTTGTAGGCAGCATATCCTAGTAGCTTGGGTTTTTCGAGCTCTATCTTAGGCCAGCTTCTAACACGTGGCACTATCTTGCTTGCTCGTTTACGTGGTCTTACTCCAAGGCTTCCATGTCTCGGCGCACTGTGTTTTCTATGGCCCATTGTCTTCACCTGCCATGCCGGAGTATCTTACA
>JAADCY010000094.1 GCA_013154205.1 Thermoproteota archaeon
CTAGAAGCTGGCTAGTTAATGAGGGACCTATGCTTGCCGCTTTCTATTTTATGTTTCAATTCATGGATATCATGGGTGCAATTAAAAACATTAGTGCAGAAGTACACTTACCGGGCATAATACCTGTGTTTAGCGATAAGGACTTAAAGATACCTGTTGAATTAGATATTGCGCCAGAGAATCCAAAATACATTGGTGTAGAGACTAGACTACAAGTAATTGCCGGGAACAAGGTATTGGCTTCGGGCACGTTCAAGGATATAAGTAAGGCGTATTTTCATTTCAAAGTTGATAGTGTAGATGTCTACTGTTAATACCTTTTTCTAAAAACATTAATTCGTAAAACAGAAACTATGTATTGGTGATAGAAGTGGATATTAGGGCTTGGCTACAGTTATTCCGTGCACAAAGTGCTCCCGCCACTGTTCTAAGTATATTATTACCTTATCTGTTAGGCGGCGGCAGAGACCCACTAGTAATTATTGCCATAATTGTTATTGGCACGCTGTTGCACTGGTTCAGCTTTGGGCACAATAGTTTGATGGACTACTGGTATGATCGTGAGGACCCCAATAAGAAACACCACCCGCTGGAAGCGGGGACAATAAGGTTTGAGCATGCACACCAAGTAATTCATTACGGCATGGTAGCGGTGACAATAGCACTAATAATACTGACACTATTCGTTTCTCCTGCAAAATACCTAGCCCTAGCGTTTCTAATCCTATATTGTGTATGGGGGCATGCATATAATGACGGGCTTGACAAAAACACTAGCCATTCATGGATAAGCATTAGTGCTTGTTTTACGTCGTTAGCGCTGTATGGATGGTTTTTGGCAACAGATACGATTAACATAATAACAATACTGATAGCGTTATGGGCGTTCCTAACAATATTTTATCAGATAGCGTGGGAGGGCAACTTAAAAGACTTATGGAATCCCGCCGAAAAGCACAACCTGTTACGTAGGATAGGTGTCAAACTAAAATTAGCGGAGGAGACTAAGATAAATGATAAAATAGTCTATCTTGTATGGAGGCTTGAAATACCTAAGTGGTTTGAACGATTAATGTATGTTATTAGATTATACGTGAACACGATAATAGTTGCCATACTATCTGTTCTATACGGGTTTAGCTTAACTAGCACGAACAATGTATCGTTCCTTATAGTGTTCCTGTTCATGACAGCGTTGAAGACTTATGCTATATGGGGGTTACATAACACAGTAAAGAAGCCATTTCGTCGTAAAGACTTATTGGAGTGGTTTGGTAAAGCAGAGGCGTTCGAGTTTTATCATTTTGCCACGCTACTGTTCTTGCTGGGGCTGGGATGGCTATGTCTATTACTGTTGATATATGGTATAGGGTATTTTGTTTTGATGAACAAGCTACTATGGGGTAGTAAGTTCGGACCTAGGGTCTAGTTTTACAAAAACAATAATTTAATTTTTCACACACTATTATGTAGGGTGGTATTAATGGCGTGGGACAGGCTACAATATGCGCTTGATAAAAGGCTCCAGAACCAAATTGTTAGTCCAGTAATCATTAAAGTTAGGCATGGCTATTTGAGAGACGTATATGCCGAGATTGCGTCGAACTATGATCTAAGCAGGTATCTGATGCGTAACTTCTTTATGCAGGAAATAATGCCGTACGGTCTAGTGCCTGGACAGATGTTGCCGGCTTTCGATATGCTTACAGCGTGGATGTGGCGTGAAGACATATATAGATGGGCAGAGGACCGTAGAATTGAGAAAATATATTATGACGCGCCGATGTATGCGTTGATGGATGTTGTTCCAGCGGAAGGCATTTATAAATGGGGTAAGATGGAGTTCACAACTACGTATTGGACAAAGAAAATAAT
This sequence comes from Thermoproteota archaeon, assembly GCA_013154205.1. Taxonomy (GTDB): domain Archaea; phylum Thermoproteota; class Thermoprotei_A; order Sulfolobales; family Desulfurococcaceae; genus JAADCY01. Next base: position 1,876 of record JAADCY010000094.1, read on the forward strand.
TGGTGCTGATATCGCTAATCAAAAGGGATTCACGGGTAAGGGCGTAAAAGTAGCTATACCTGATACTGGCGTGGCATTGCATCATGAACAGCTCGGATGGAGGGTTGACTTCGAAACCGTTATGCCGTTCCAGCGTGTGGACGGCAACGGTCATGGGACATGGGTAGCTACGTGTATTGGCGGTCACAGAGCGGAGGACTGGGATAAATCACGTAAGCTGGGCAAAAGAGTAATTGTTGAGGGAATGGCGCCAGATACACAGATAATGGCTATAAAGTGTCTGGGCTACGGTATCGGAACAGGGTCTACATCACAAGTTGCTAAGGCAATGGAGCTAGCATTAGAATGGGGTGCTGATGTTGTATCCATGTCTCTTGGTGGGAAAGAGGAGGCGCAAAACCCCGAGGACGACCCATATTATCACATCCTTGAGACATATCTACAGCACAATATAGTACCTGTTATTGCGGCGGGCAACAGTGGACCCGATCAGTACACTGTGGGATCACCAGGCGCCCTGCCACAAGCATTGACAGTGGCGGCATGGGACCCGATCAAAGGCGAGATAGCTAGTTTCAGCTCTCGTGGACCAACGCCGTGGAATGATGTCAAACCCGACGTTGCCGCGCCAGGCGTAAACATTGACAGCGGATGTGTTGGATACTTAGACTTAATACTTGATAGGCGTGAAGACCGCTACTCGCCGTTGAGCGGTACATCAATGGCAACACCCCATGTTAGCGGACTGGTAGCGTGTATGAGACAAGCACACAAGCAGGTATTGGGCAAAACACTTACTGTGAACGAAATAAAGGAAATGATGAGCAGATGGGCGGAAGACAACGGCATTGTTAAGGACAACATACAGGGATGGGGATTAATTAAATGGGATATTTATGAGTGGTGGCTAGAGACGCAATATGGTGCGAAGATATGAGCACGATAATCCGTGAACTAATGGGTGATGGCGAGACAGTAGTCTATCTAGTATTAAACGAGTATTACGAGTTCGGCTCTGGGCACCATATAACGTCCTATGTTGAAATAATGGGCAGGCGTGACATGGAGGTAGCAGACATATTCGCCGAAAACGGATATGAGCCGCACTATTTTAATGGTGTACACTCACTTGTGCTGTATAATACGTTCAAGGACTCAAATGAAGCACAGATGACGTTGAGCCAAGTATTCAAACAGCTAAAAGCGGAAGAGCCAGATACGTTCATTATGGCACGTTATAAAGCCTATAACCATATTGGCAAGAAATATAAGGACGTAGAGTACAGGTTCTTTGCTAGCGAGGAAAACTGCTGGAAACACTTTATATACGAGGTGACACCGTATGCCCAAACTTATTGACCGTGTATCAAAAATTGTTGAGAGATGGATTGATCGACCACGTCCTTTGTTGAACAGGGTACGTAAGCGTGTCAAGGAAATTATTGAACAGATTTAGTTTTACACAAATATAATTGTTTTTCTACACAACAATTATTTTTGGTGGTAGAAGTGGCTAAAGTAAAAGATGTTACGCAAATAAGGTTTATATCGCCGGAACCTGTTCTTGCCGAGATATTGGCTGTTCATAAGCCAATATTATTGTCTGAAACAGGTTGGAAATGGATTGTTTCATGGATAGCTGATGTAGGCGTGGTTATGAGGAGCAGAGACTTCATAGTGTTCAACTTGGCGTACCTTGCGTCCATGATTATGATGGAGGGCGTAATGACGGTTATGAATAAGTTTATAGGCGAGAAATTACAATTGTTTAAGCGTTGGTTCAGGAGGTAATGCTATGCCAGAGATAGGCATCAAGTATGGATACCCTATTCTGCGGGAGCGTTTTTTTGACTATGTAGCATTAACACGTCCATATACGGCGTTTATAGCGTTTCTAGCTGGATGGTTCATGGGTCTAAAATACTTTGGATTACTGACCATTATTCCGGCATTAATTGGTTTGACGCTGGCGTTTGGACAGGTGGCGGGACAGGTGGCTAACCAAATAGCGGACGTAGCTATTGATAAGATAAATAAGCCATACCGTCCACTGCCGTCTGGAAGGATAAGTATATCTGAAGCGTTCGCCGTTATGTTAATAGCAACTGTGCTTAGCATAGTATGTGCCGCTATAGTATCAATTAGATTCCTAGCTATGAACATCATTATACTGTTCTTCTCTCTGTTCTACAGTTTTGAACCGATACGGGCTAAGAAACACTTGTGGAGCATACTGTGGATAGCAGTTAGCCGTGGACTATTACCGCCATTAGCAGTATCTATTGGCGCCCTAGGAACGATAGACAACAGATTACTAGGCATAGCGATAGCGGGGTTCACATGGGTATTAGCATACCAGGTGACAAAAGACATCGGCGATGAAGAGGGAGACGCTATGTTTGGCATAAAAACACTGCCGGTCGTCTACGGGGTGAAGAAAACGATAAACTACATGAAATATATGACAATAATTGTTACTGCCGTAGTGCTGTACGAAATTTTTGCCGGTCTGTTACCGTTGTTTGGGCTAGCTCTTTTACCGGTAGGTGCATGTATTCCTTATTTCGTGCGGAAAGCAACGATAACGGAAAACAATATGGGCTGGACGCTGTTCTACATAGGATTGGG
>JAADCY010000241.1 GCA_013154205.1 Thermoproteota archaeon
CTATGAGTAGTAATAATATGGTGCAGGGTTTTAGGAGGATATTCCAGGGCTCGGTGGGCCTCATAATAGCATCGGCCCTAACAGGTGTTGTCGGCTGGGCTGCTACAGGGCCATCCCTATTCTCTGTGAAGCTAAGGATCAGTGTATCATCTAATGGTTATCCAGTACAGCTTCCCGAGATGATGACCCATATTTCTGGGCTTATATCATGGCTCCTAATGGTATTTGGTGTTCTAGGTGTTATTGGTGGCTTCATATATCTGGTGGTTTCAATCGGCTACATCATTCCAGGGTTCAAGATGATCACTAAGAGGAAGGATGAGCTCAATTCTCCTACGAAATTAATCATTGTCGGTCTACCGCTAATTGGTGCGGGGGGGATAGCGTGTGGTGTGGGAGCAATATATCTTTCTCAAGTTATCAATAACATCTTTTCTCATCCGGGCGAGGCTTTCAGCGCTATTGGATTCATAGGGCTTCCCGCACTGATCGGTCTTGTCGGCAGGCTCATAGGGTATATTGGGATAGGCTGGATCAACCTCAAACTATACAATTTGTTTAAGGACGGGTTCTTGCTGGCTGCAGGAATATTGTTCCTTATAGCGATACCTGTCCAGATAATCGGGTTTATCGCATGGATTTTCATGGCGATATCAGCGTATCAGCTAATGGATCGTTTTAAGAGAGAAGGAACAGGTAGTGGAGGAGATAATGGCTTATAAATTCCTTCTATGGGTGGACGCGTATCTATGGAGCCTCAAGCCCTAATATTACATATAATACTATATTAGAGTTAGCAACAATAAGCAGTGATTGATCGCCTGTGCCATGCGGGGTATGCTGATAAATGAAATCTATGAAATCAAGGGTTATACAGGGATTATGGGGTCTCCTATACGTTCCCGGCATAATTCTCCTTGCTTACTTCGAATATAATCTGAGCCCAACGATCATGTTCTGGAGCCTCGCAGCGGTCGTCGCATATATTGTGTTCCTCATAGTTGTACTGGGAATGGATCATGTGTTTCCCGGGATTTTCCACTCAATACTCTTCACGGGCATAATCGGCGATGCACTGCTCCTCCGTATTCATGGCGAGCTACTAGGCTATTCATGGACCGTCTACATAGTGGCGGCTCTCATGACCGGTATCGTCATGGCTCTATCAGCCTCGGAACTCCTAGAGCCCGGTAGGCATAAACCTGTATTTGTTAGAGCCGGTATTGGTTTGGCGAGCTTCGCATCGATACTGCTAAGCATATATTTATTCAGGATCATTGCTCCGAACATGTTGAGCATTAGTATGGCCCCTCTCTTCATCATCGGCTTATCAATTGTTCTCTATGCTCTATACATTTTCTATGACCAGAGCCTATTTCTGCTCCTCGTGAAACACATAGGTGGTGCGAGGAAGAGGCCAGATACGGACAAATATCTATACACCCAGATCCTCAGCTTCTTCATATTCACGCTAGCGATAATAGTTGTCCTCATCCCGAACTTTAAGCCCTCGGAGAGACCCTACCTAGCGATCAGTATACTCTACTCCTACCTCTACGGAGGATTATCGCTAAGCCTTATAGTAGCTCTCTTCCTAGGCCACTCAACCATAGCATACGAGGTACTAAGGAGAAACGATCTCAATGACTACTTATTGTCCGGTATCAAGGAGTATCTCCGCCTACGCTATATTTCGTCAATAATAAACTTATTCAAACACGTCGAGGCCAGCCCATGGGGCCGCAAGATCATGAATGTCCCTGTGAGGGAGGCTTTAGAGGAAGGCTATAGGTCTCTTCCACGATACACTGGGCTTATGAGGATCTATAGGAGGACACGTGACCTGCTAAGATACCTTGACGAGATAAGGGTTCTAGAGGCCAAGCCAGACATGATTAATATGCTGAGAGAAATCGATCCAAGCGGCTACTTGGCCAAGACATTCGAAGCAATAGTACTCAAAGCATACAAGATGAAAATAACAGGTGACCAGAAATACACTAAGGAGCTGAAACAGCTTAAAAGCGTCCTCCGATCATACAAGTCGAAGACCACAGGAGAAGACAGGGAGAAAATAGTCGAACTTCTAGAGAAGATGCGTGACCCCAACATACTCGACGAACTAGTATATGTGACGACGCCGAGGCTCCGCCATCTTAGAAACAGACTCGTCCATGGCAGACTGAGCAGAGAACTAATATTGCGTAGAGATAAGCCTCTGGATGACTTCGAGTTCCTAGACGATCCGATCAGTATGTACATTACTTGTTCGTGCCTCATAACATACATTACTAACATCATGAATAAACACTAGATCTTATCGAAGATCAAGATGCTCAATATTATATTGTATGCCGACATATGATAGAACGCTACTAATAATAGCTGTCGGAGATCCATATAGTGTTGTCCTAGTTAATCCTAGTGGTGGAGGATTATGCCTGGAGTACTGGAGCAACAATTACCCTATATAGGATTGACGCTCGGCCAGATAGTACTGTTCATAGTATCGCTGATCATAGGCTTCGTAGCCGTTAAGATAATGGTCTACATTATAGAGAAAACGCTGAAGAAGACCCGGGCACCAGCACTGGTATCAGGACTTGTAACAGGTATCGTTAAAGCGATAGGCTATATCCTCGTAATACTTTCAGCCCTGCCAATAATAGGCGTAAATACAAGTACGGCGGGACTAGGATTATCCGCTATACTGGGATTGATCCTGGGCTTCGGCCTACAAGACACATGGGCGAACATGGCTGCAGGTGTATGGCTGGCGGTGATCAGGCCTTTCGACAAAGGAGACTATATCGAAATAGCTGGGCACAGCGGCGTAGTCGAGGGTATAGGCGTTATGTCCACGGTCCTCAAGACATGGGATAACGTAGTAATAACGATACCTAACAAAAACATATGGGGAGCTCCAATAGTGAACTACTCGAGAGAACCAATAAGGAGGATCACCCTCAATATAGGGGTGGCATACGGCACCGATCTAGACCGCGCAATAGCTGTGGCGATGACAATAATAAAGAATCACCCCAAGACCCTGGAGCAGCCGGAGCCACAAGTTGTTGTCACGGAGCTCAGTGACTCAGCAGTTAATCTCCAGTTAAGGGTCTGGGTTAAGAAAGAAGACTATGGAGCCGTGAAGTTCGATCTAGTCAAGAAGATATATGAGGAATTCAGCAAAGCAGATATCGAGATACCCTATCCACAGCTTGACGTGCACATAAGGGATATGCCGAGATAAGAGAAGAACCTCTTTTATTACAGTACAACCTGTTTTTCTCGTATCGGGATCGAGTTTATTGGTTGTCCTGTCGTTTTCTAGTGGTAAAGATGGATTATTATGGGGGATCTATATGGGATCTGATTGAAAACAGTTACTTTATATATGATTATACACTTAACGTATCATCATACAAAATCTTATAAGCCGTGGTATAGATGGGTGAGTATCAGTATCTATTAATACCATTAATTCTCCTAGCCCTACTAGCACCATTCTCAACGATACTATACACCGGGACAACAACGATAGTCCACGCAGCTTTCACCGGACAAGTAGTACTACATCCCTATGGAGTATCCAATATTACAGGGAATTTCACAATACCAGCGACCGATTACTTGACCATTAACTTTACAGGAGTAAACCTGACAGGAGTCGGGGACATCTATATCTGGTTATCAACAAATAACGAGACAACAATAACTCCTGGGGACGCATGGTATGCCGGCCCGATCAACGCCTCGCTAATAGGATATAGCACTATAGAGGGAAAACACGTTGATTTCAGCAAGACATTCAAGCTTAACCTCGGCATCTATGATCGGAACATGTATATCGGCGAGAACACGACAAGCATACTCGCCCCATTATACGTTATGCCGAACCAGTCATACTATATCAAGATCACGGACGTACCGCCAAGCGAGAGGCAAAGCATTAGCAACTCCAACGTGATCGTATCATCGAACTCTTTCAAAATAGAGCCTAGAACCGCTAACATATACTATGAAGAATATAACACCATATGGCACTACGCAGTAACCGGAGATATCGTATCCTTCATCGCCGCTCCATTGCCAGCTAATGACACCTATACCCTGTATATCAACTATACATTCTACAACTACACGACCGGCCAACTGGTAAAATCAAACATCTTTAATGCCGGAAACCATACATCTAAGCTCCACGTAATACCTGGAATGGACTATAACCCACCATGGACATGGGAGGGAATAAACACTACGATCCCGCTACCCTTCGCGAACTGCAGTGTCTACTCCCCATACGTTATAAAAATGCATGCATACTACGAGAACACAACGCTCAACACTACGATCCAGCCGTCAAGCTATTATTACTTAAGACAGATCGATTATGTCTCACCATACGTGGAGATACAATCACCCCT
>JAADCY010000251.1 GCA_013154205.1 Thermoproteota archaeon
AACACGATCTCCGGGTCAGCGGCTAGGAACCTCCTATAGGTATCGGGGCATCCCTTGATATCAATACTGTAACCCGTTATCCCGGCCTCCAACATATCCTTGAGGCTATCCAGGGTCATGTAGCCGTTCGTCACGATACAGGAGTAGAGCCCGTGGTTCCTGGCTATCCTCGATACATCTAGAACATACTCTAGATGGATCGTGGGCTCATTGAAGCTCGCACAAACACCTCTGCACCCGGTATTCAATGCCTCTAAGACGAGCTGCTCAGGGGACACGTAGTCGCAGCCCATAACGGCTGGGTCGGCTTTGCTCAAAGCCCAGTTCTGGCACCATGGGCAGGGAAAATTACATCCATAGCCAGAGAATGTTAACGCTGTGCTTCCGGGATAGTAGTGGAATAGGGGCTTAACTTCTATGGGTCTCGGCTCCAAGGCGCTAAGACATCCGTAGTAAGGGTAATAGAGGCTCCCATCAGTATTAACTCTATTACGGCAGAAACCCTTCCCTCCTGGCGGTATCCTGCATCTACGCTCACAGACTAGGCACTCCACGTTGTTTTCTTCAAGCTTCATGTAATAATGCGTCATCACATGTTTCTTCATGAGCGGGCACCGGTGCATGGAGGGTGGGTTCATGGATGTAGATGTGTTTTTAAGGTTTTTCCTCCTTACTACGGTGTTTTATGGAGGATAATTTATATATTCAGCGCTCCAAGTTATATCACTGGGTCTATAGGAGGTGTTGTTCATGCGAGCCTCTCTTAAAATAATAGCATTCCTAGCTGTGCTTACCATCCTTATAGCATTCGCCCTACCTACAACATCGACGATCACATATTCTTCACAGGCTCCCGGCAAATACCTGATAATATATAACAATACCAGATTATCCGATTCAATGATATACTTTCTAGACAATGGCTTCCAAGTACCAATAATCAATCCACTAACAGGAAACAACGCCATGGAAATAAGGGATCCATTCCTAGGATCATTTACGGGACAATACAGTGTCGACTTCAAACTACCCAATGGAACCCAGGTCCATACTGTGGGTTATCAAATACTCATATATGGAGACCCTTACGTCCATAACATAACGATTAAGAAAGTAATAACCCAGTATCTTGGAGGACCTGATCAAGTACTAGATATTAACATCATCGTGCTCTATCCCTACAGACAATACTTGGCGCAGGGAGTTCCCCTGATCCTCTGGGTTCCAGAAATACAGTTAATATACAAGTATGTGAACGCCACGTATTTCGAGCTAGACATGAAACTATATTATGCATCATACGCATTCGCATCCGCCGATTACAGATCATACAATATAACGGCGAGATTCCTAGTCAACATGAAAGACTGGAACGCATATTATTGGAACGGGTATGAGTGGCGCTACATAGGCTATCTACCATTAGCGGATAGAACAACTGATCTTACATCAACTCTCTACACCATATATAAGCTCATAGTAGACAGGATAAACACCATCACACAGAACAAGACACTAGTACAAGAGATTGCGGCGCAGGCGAGACAAGCATATGAGAAAAGAGACTCCAAAACCCTCATCCACATAGCGGACAGCATCCTACCTGCGAATATCGCTGTTCAGAGCATGAATTACCTGGGAGAAACCGTTAAAGTAAACCTATTATCGGGAAGAGCTGTAGGGCCGGGACTATGCTATGAGATCCCCTCGTACCCGGTTCCGCAGGCAATACCAGCGCTAGAACTATTCGATAAGAACAAAGCCGCCCTAGATGAGGCGATAACTCAGTATCTCTTATACAATAATTCAGAACCGCTCAGAGAAGTCCTTTCCGAGAACAACGCGTTTATCACCATAATTGTAAACAATACCGATATCGGTGTGGGTAGCTTCTACTGGGTATTTAGGGACGCGCCACCACCACTATTAGGCGTAGAAATAGACACATTACTTCCGGCCAGCGCACTACAAGGATCACCGTGTACCGATAAAGCAGTCTATGCGCTGCTCGACATAGTGCCTGATCCAAGCATTATAGGGAAAACCCCGAGCATCAAGTACAGCAACACTATACCAGCACCACTACCTGTAAGCAAACTAGGAGATAACGGTACGATAACGGTAGCAGTGGATTATAGACTAGCATACAGGTGGATGCTCCTCAGCAGAAAAGCTGTAGACCCCTTATACCGGGAGCACCTCCTAGGCGACCTCCAGACCGGCCTAACAAATACGCTGGTTAGAGATCTAGAACTAATAGCATTAGGGCAAAACCCGGAGAAAATCATAGAGAACTACAAGAACGAGGCTAGAGGCCTCATAGAATCAACAGCCTACGATATAGCTGGCAAAACCGGTGTCGAATTAGTAGACACAATGATAAATAATGGAGAAATAACATCCCCAACAATAACAACATCCACCAACACTACGACTACGAGCACACAGACAACAACACATACTACGACGCCTACAGCAGCTGTCCAGACATCTTCACAGAAAACCAGTACAAGTATATCAGCGACTAAACAGATAACACAGACAAGTACAAATACCGCGGTGCAGATGTCACCTGTAACACACGTTATGGTGAGGACATCAACAAAAATTGTGCATAGATTACCTACATGGATTATCGATGTGCTGATAGCTGGAATAGCTGCATTAATGGTTGCATTCATAATAATGAGGCGTAGATCATAGGGATTTTTCATCTATCTCCTGTCACATCAGGCTTTTCTATATTTTATCTTCCTAGGCACACTATTTGTTAAATATTACTATACAAGTTATCGGACGTCCGATAATGTTTCTTTTATTATTAAACTGTTTAATAATACAAAACAGTTATATTTTGCAAAAGAAATAGTTCTAATACGTGATACAGAATGTCCGGCATCCAATTAATCAGCTCATTTCTCGATGAAAAATCCCGGAAAAAACTAAAGTCCGAGCTTCGGAAGAAGCTTGTGACATCAATCTTCGAAATTCTCAAGAACTACTTGGGTAAAAACGTGTCTAAGGATGTTCTACATCTACAGGATCTCGAGAGGGTGTTCAGTAAGGTACGTACAGATTTTGTAATAGGCTTTACGGATCTGAAGCCCTACGAGCTATCATTATTGCTAGCTTCTCTGGGAATAGGGCTGGAGAACTATTGTTTTGGGGAAATAAATGATGAGGTAATAGCTGATATTATCAATAAGATCCTCTGGCTACAATCCGATGATGTAGCGATAACGGGTTTAATCAAGCCTTTCGATAGGCTAATCGTAACGGATGTCGAGATCCTCGTTAGAGATAATGACATGTTCGACTATGTCCACGACGAGATCTATGTTGACCTAGACAGTTACGACCTGATATACTGTATGTACGAGCAGATCAGCGATGATAAAGGAGTTTTCAGATGCGGCTACTCACCACCTATAGAGCTATGTGATTTCTAAGAGGAGGTGAAAATTACACTGAGGATTGATTTTATTAATAAAATGATATGCAATAATATATTTCGGACGAAAGCTCCCATAAATATTAATGTTATTAAATCGGGGAATAGGACATTTAAGTAGTTATTAACGAGAAGAAAATCCTGATTAAATACTATTGGATAATCATTGCTAATATTAAACGGAGACTAATACTTAAGAGGCTGTAATATTAATGATTATTTTCGAAAAACAATGTTTTAGAGGGTGTTATTTTCGTGTCAAAAACCGTCCGTGCACGTTACGAGAAAGGCGTACTGAGGTTACTCGATAAAGTCGATCTTGAGGACGGCGAAGAAGTATTAGTTAGTATTAAGAGAAATATTCGTTCTGTTTTGCGTAAATATAGGGGTGCCCTTGGTAAAGCTAGTCTTGACGAAATCCTTCAACTGGAAGAAGAGGCTCATATACAATGAATAATTATGTTTATCTAGATACAAGTGTCATATTAAGTATTTTATTGGAAACAGAGAAATACGAAGAAGCAGGAAATATCCTGACTAAATTTCAGAGCCAAACTTTTGTGACGTCAGGAATTGCCTTGAACGAATCATTTTATGTCGCATCATTCGAGTATTATAAATCAAGAAATCGAGTTAAAGGCAAACATAGTCTTAGAGAAATAATTGGGAAAAACGGATATCCCCGTGAAGTAATCGATATGATTATGGGATTCATAAATGATTTAAACATAAGAATCTTGAATGATTATTTTGATTTTGATGAATATATTCAGATAATGACAAAGTATAAAATGTTACCCAATGATGCTCAGATAGCAATGACTTGTAAATACTATAGTATTCATGATATTATAACATTTGATAAGGATTTTAAACGTATACCATGGTTAAGAGTTTTACCATGAGATTTTT
>JAADCY010000156.1 GCA_013154205.1 Thermoproteota archaeon
CTTTCATAGCCTCAGTCGAGGGCCCCATTATCTCTATCATAGAGACTAGTTCTCTACGAGGAGTAGGCTCTAGATCTTCTCTTTTTATACCACCGAATATCTTGATGAACGCGAGAACTGCTAATAAAAGAATAAGTGTAGCGATTCCTGTTTTAATATATATTGATGTTGCTAGAATATGCTCGAAATAATTATCAGCTATTGACGTGTACTTGGCCGCATATACAAGAAGTAATGCAGGGTGAAATGGTACTTTGAGCCTATAATAATCCCTGTTATATAGAAAGTTAGGAATGATTATTGTTCTCGAACTTGTAGTATTTGATATCTTCTCTATATATTGTAGCATTACACGGGTAAGACTATAGTTCATTTGGAAAGCAGCGTTAAGAACCGGATAACTATCGGTGAATACGAACAGGGTTTTACCAGAGCTACCCGTGATAATTGCTCCCACTGGATATGTGCTCATGGTGTCCTCGTTAGGATCAATTTTACCGTTATCGTTTAGATCAATTATTCCTAGAGCTTCACCTATTATCCGGGCGTTCTTGATAAAAGCGTATTTTGAAACTATGCTGGTAATATTTTTCGGTACAAGAAAACTGGCCCAGTTAAGCCTAGCTAGTACTCTAGACCCGTTCACCTCTATGATTTCAGCTGGCGGGAAGCCCTGGGTCTGTGCTAAGCCTGGATAAAGGAGTGCTCTTCCATCAATGTATATGCCGTATTTACGTAATAGAGGGTCTGAAGTAGTGTTCTCATCGAAAACTATTATGTTTGCTTTACCATTTATCCATGAATTAAAGATTATGTCTGCTAAGTCGTAGGGGATAGGGTGATCGGGGGCGATTATGAGGATAGTGCCTCCTTTACTCAAGGCTTGAAGGAACTGATGCTCGTCCTCAGCTACATAGACTGTAAAGTTATCTTCTTGGAGCTTGTTATATAATATGCTAGTACCCATCCATCCTATAGAATATGGACTTGCAGTATTCATATAGACCGATGTTGCAAACTCTATTATTTTCGCTGGTACATAGAAGCATGCTATTATCCCTATTATTGCTAGAATAGCTATTACTAGTTTCATCCTCATAGTTATTCAGCCTCCAGTTCTTTCATGGCTTTTTCTATATCTTCCCTCCTAGGCTCCTTGAACCCGTAGAATTTCATCTCGTATAACTTTACCACTACAGCGCCGCGTTTCCTTAGAATTTCATCTCTTATTTTTCCTAGATGCTCTCTAGGTGTCTCCCACGAATAACGAGGATATCCTAGTGCACGTGAAAGACTCAGCCACAGCCGATACAGCCTTGCCACGGGGTCATCCACGTGTTTAATTCTGGACATTGTCGCCGCGATCGTCCGGGCCAATTTCTTCTTAATAGATAAGTACAATGATGGGTACTGCTTCTTTGTAAAGTAGATAATAGATGCTATTATAACGGGTATCAGTATCAGTGCCAAATATTCTGCTGGTATGGCAGGCAGAAGAAGTGGGCCTGGCGAACCCAGCGATACGAGGCCGGGCATTGATGGATTCGAGGATGGAAGAGATATATTCATTGCTGAAGGCACCGATATCTTAGGTATAGCTATGTTTTCTGGGTTAGTCGTGTTTAGGAGACTGCTTAGCTCGTTCAACGGTATTTTCCCGGGCTCAGCCTCCTTGATATTAAATGACTCAAGCATTTTGCCGAGAAGAGCTTTCTCTGAATCCGATAATGGTAGGCCACTCTGAAGTTTTTTCGCTATGTCAAGTAATTGTTTAAGCTCATTAGGATCCTTTATGATGCTGGCAAGGTTGTTCAGGTATTTTGAGACATCGACGACTGCTCCTCGTTCATTGACTTCTTTGACGGATTCTATGAATGCTATGTCTTTCGCGAGCCCAGGATCTAATTCTGATAGGTTTCCATATTTCTCTTTTAAATAGGATTGAAGCTCGGCTAATAATTTATCTGCGTTTGCGTAATCCCCATTATTAATGCTGGACTCGATCTCTTGGATATACATGTTCACAACAGGATCATTCAAGTTCTTCAGCTGTTCTAAACTCTTAACAAAAGTAGAGAGATCAGACACTCCTACGGAGCCGGGAATATACTCGGTGTTTCTCTCAGGTATAGCATAGACTCTTGGAATCATTAATGCGAAAACAATGATAAATACCGCTAAAATAAACAACTGTTTATTCATCAATCCATTACACCATACTATACATATTGTTTTGTGCCAGATAATGATTTAGTTAAGTAATATATGATTCCCGGAATAAATAGTATTGAAACCTGTGAAACAGGGGTTTCAGCTAATGTTCAAAATCTATGGAATGGTACACTTACTTCCCCTGCCGGGCTCACCCCGTTATCAGGGAAATAGGGATCAAATACTAGGGCGTGCCATGGCTGATGCTGAGAAACTAATAGGGGGCGGTGTCGACGGATTCATTGTTGAAAACTATGGTGATTCACCATTCCATATAAGGCCGTCCATCGAGACAATTAACGCGATGAAGGATATAGTTTGTTCTCTCCGGGACAGATATCCTGAGATAGAGATCGGGGTTAACGTGCTGAGAAATGCTGGTTTGGACGCGCTACGGATCGCCGCCGAATGCCACGCTGATTTCATCAGGGTAAACGCCTATATAGAACCCGTATGGGCTCCTGAAGGCCTACTGTTACCGATTGCCGCAAGTCTTCAAAGACTTAGAGCAGAAGTTTCAGCGAAAGTAAAGATTTACGCCGATATAAACGTGAAGCATGGTAAGCCAATACTATCCTACATCGATGTACTGGAGAACATTGTTTCACGAGGCCATCCCGACGCTATAATAATCACTGGAAAAGCCACAGGTAAGAAGACTGATCCGTTGAAAGTATACCTAGCCAAGAAATACGCGGGTAGGATACCAGTAATTATAGGAAGCGGGGTTAATCCCTACAATATAGGGTCATATGTTTCTATATCTGACGGAGTAATTGTTGGGACATACTTTAAAAAAGACGGCAAGATCCACAATCCTGTCGACAAGAATAGAGTACGTTACTTTGTAGATAGGACGAGAAAAATTATTAAGAGAATAAAGCGTTTCCAGCACTAAAGATAGATCTGCTGATCCTCTGGGCCAAGGACTTCTCTTAATAGTGTTTCTGCCTCACTACGTGTCAGACCAACTACTTTAACCAAGTAATCGAGAAGCTTATCCCTACCATAGCCTTCACTAATATGTTTGTGGACTAGTTTAACGAGTCCTTCAGCCATTGCTTCCGACAATACCTCTGTTAGATCAAGTGTTTTGGCTAGTGAGTTAAGTGTAGCCAATAGTAGGGCAAGAGCGTCATTAAACTCTGTTTTACTGAGACTCTTTATACTTAGATCAGACGCGATAGATATGTAGTCGTCATCGCCTATCAGCATAGCCTTGGTTAGAGGCAAAGCATTCATCTTTAAGAGTTTCCGGTAGATCAATATCCTCTTCTCTGAATCTAGTCCAATAGTCTCAACGGGAAGGACGACCTGTAATCGTAGAACACCGATATCGTCATCACACAATATATTAATCTCTACGGGATACTTAGGATGAAGCGCCTTGAGAACCCCGCCTTTATTCTCTACTTCCCATGGAAAATCAATAAGATTTTCCGCATCCGTTCTACCTGACTTCAGCCACATAGAGACTGTTTCCAGCATGTCTTTACATTTCAAAATAAAACACCCTTCTTCTACTCAATCACGTCTCAATTATATCATTTCTACATCTAGCTAGAATAATCATTGTCCGTTCGGTTCTTCCTGATTAGTTATGTTAGTGTCTTCTATAGGCGTACTATATTGCTCACATACTTCATCGATAAGCTTTTCCAGTGCTTCCAAAGGCTCGTAACCCTCTTTGAATACTAGTTCGAATAATCTTTCATAATGTCTACGTTGTTCCTCATAGTATATGTTGAGTAGCTTCCAGGGAGGCTCGATCTCTTCGCCTTTACCGACACCGGGACAATATGTGTCTACGTAAACCTTGTCTCTAACACTTGGAGATGCTGGTAGAAACGGGTATAAACGACACCTGAGTGGTCTTACAGGATATATAGTGCAGACAGGAACGCGGTCCTCGTACTTAAGGAAGGCACAACGTCCTGTCCCCACTCCCCTGAGTGCGGGTATAGCGAAGACATCGGCAACGATTGCTATAATGTATTTTCCACGTAGCTCTCTCCAGTCAACCCCTAAGTACTTCGCTATACGACATACATCAAAAGCTGTCAAACCAACATTAGGCCCAGAAGTACAGCATCTACCGCTTCTCTGGCACTGAACTCTAACTTTCTCGCCTTTCCTAACAACAAGATATCT
>JAADCY010000198.1 GCA_013154205.1 Thermoproteota archaeon
CCTCGAAGACCTCTCTCTGATCATATGCTACGGGCTCTACAATACCATTATTTATCAATACGCTGAGGGTGGGGGCTACACCGTGATACCTCAGGCCACCCGCATGGATCGGTGGAGGAGTGAAGTCATGTCCAAGCGTGTGCATCTTTATCATCGGCGTCATACCGGCTGTGTCTCCATAATCATACCTGTATTCTCCCCTCGTCATGCTCGGAACTGCTTTAGGCTCGGCAGCTATGAATCTCGTATCGCTCGAGCCTTTCAGCCTGTCATGGATGAAGGGATAGCTCAGACCGGCATAATTGCTTCCACCACCAACGCATCCGATCACTACGTCGGGATAGACGCCTAGTTCTTCAAGCTGTTTCTTAGCCTCGAGACCTATCACTGTCTGGTGGAGGAGGACATGGTTCAATACGCTTCCCAAGCAATACTTTGCCCTACCACCGCTTGTGACAACGTCTTCTATTGCTTCGCTTATCGCTATACCTAGGCTACCAGGATGATCAGGGTTCTCCCTTAATAGCTTCCTGCCGAACTCGGTGCGTCCGCTGGGGCTTGGATATACTTCCGCCCCATAGATCCTCATGAGCACTCCACGGTATGGTTTCTGATAATAGCTAACCCTGACCATGTACACCCTTACATGTATCCCTGTCAAGGAGCCGGCCAGGCTTAGTGCCGAGCCCCACTGACCAGCTCCTGTCTCCGTCACAATAGTCTCCGTTCCTTCAAGCTTGTTATAGTAGGCCTGCGCCAATGCAGTGTTTATCTTGTGGCTACCCGTAGGCGTTACTCCCTCATACTTGTACAGTATGATCGCCGGTGTCCCAAGATATTCCTCTAGGTTCTTTGCTCTCAGGAGTGGCGTGGGCCTCCCTAATTCGAGGTATTTCTCCCTGAGCTTGCCCGGTATCTCTATGTATCTCTGCCTGCTGAATTCTTGTTCTACAAGTGCTGAGGCGAATAATTGTTTTAGCATCGGCTTCTCTACTATTTGGCCATTCGGCAACATCATTGGGGGCAGTTCGCCCGGTAGGTCGGCTAAGATATTATACCATGAGGAGGGAAGGATATCTGGGGATTGGATAGACCTTAACTCCATTGGCGCTGCAAAATACCACCTCAATCCCACTTATCTGGGTGTAAAACATATTTAAGTATTACTACACGTTTCAATTCTCTTAGACAGAGTACAAGATAATTGAATACTGATAAAAAACCGAACAAACATGACAACAATACTTCACACAACTACTGTGTACTCATGACGATCCGGAGGATCTTATCCCTGCTCCTCGAATCAATAATATAGTAGTGCTCAACACCAGCCTTATCAATCAATACGAGAACAGGCTTAGATCTCCAAGCAGACACTAGGAACGCCGCCGTGAATATCGCGAATACTATAAACAATATCATGAACAACTGGAAGAGGCCCGTTGGATTGACTCCGTAGAAGCCTCCGAATCCTCCCATCATGACTGAGAAGACCAGGAACGCTATTATCACAAACGCTACGCCTACAAATACCATTCTCCACTGCGTAATCCTCGGATCAGGCACTCTTAGATACTTTACCGAGATCCCTGTGTACTTGTACCTTAGTATACCGTGATCAGTGTTTAGGATCACTGTATCCCCTGACAGATTGAGATCATACACTACTCCCTCGATCGGATAATAATAGTACCAGGGAGTCCTCCTGATAACCACTGGTGGAGGCGATGGAGGCGGAGTACTAATTGTGGACAAGACAAACATACACCTATATTATGTATTTATCATCTAAACCCTTGATAATGCCTCCCTTATAATAATTATCTGTACAAATGAGCCTTGACAAACCATTGACTATTATACTATTACGTTGTAAAGAATTATTACCGGGCTAGGCAGAGATCAACCATGTGATAACATGACAATAACCATAACAAGAGGACTCACCAGTGAAGAACTAGTCCTCAATGCCAATAAGCTTCTCCCAAACGATTTCATAGACTATGAGCATGTAGAAACATGTATAGAAGAAGACCCCTTCACAACGCCTGAAAACATACTCGTATGCAGAGACAATGACGAGATCAAGGGATTACTAGTATATGCAGAGCCAAAACCACTTCCCAGCATAAATCCTCCCCGCGAAGCCATGGATTACATATGGGTTAAACTCCTAGCCGTACATAGGGAATCCAAGCAGTGTTTCACCAAACTCCTAGACCAAATAGAATACACGGCAAGAAGCAATAGGCATGGTATAAGGATCTACGGCTATGCCCCATGGTACTTCCTGACAGGCCTAAACACTAGGTATTACTGGCTACGAGAATGGCTGACGGAGAGAGGCTATAAGGTTGTCTCAAGAGCCGTAGACTACCATGTAGATCTCGAGAGATACTGGATAGAAAGACCAACAATAAAACCAAGAACAACTATCATGAGGATCAGGCAGGCAACCACATTAGACGATCCGGTATTCGAGTGGATCGAGGAGAAATTCTCGCTACAATGGAGGATCGAGGCACAACTAGCCCTGAAGAAGAAGTATGGCAGAGTATACGTGGCAGAAACAAATAATGAGATCACAGGATTCGCAGTACACAGCGCAACACACCGCGAAAGATTCGGGCCAATAGGAGTAGACCCGGAACAACGAGGAAAAGGAATAGGAAAACAACTACTAATACACACCCTAGACTCAATGAGACTACTAGGGATCAGACACGCAATAATACCATGGACAGAGCACTTATTCTTCTATTCATGGCTACCTGGAATTACATATGTTACATTGTATTATTCTTGGAGTAAAACAACAAATTTTTAATCAAACTGTTAAAAGGTTACTGTGTTCTCTGGTATTATTTTTCAATGCAATGTTTTATTGATTTTAAATTAACCATATTAAAGATCATTAATTATGTTTTTTAAATATCGTATTACTCGTGATGAATATACATGGTGCAGTTATCATGAGCAAAAACGAAAATGAAGAATGGATAATATTGTTAACGGATGACCTTACTAAAAATGCTAATAAGCTGAAAGTTTATGATAGGGTTATGGAGTTTCTCAATGAACTGGTGGAGGATCTAGAGAAAGATCCTGAGCACACAATCCAGTATCTAGAGAGACAGCCCAAGATAATCAAGATAGAGGACAAGATCGTGAGGAGACTGAGGATGGGACGATACAGGTTGTTCTACTTTGTAGACCATGAGAACAAGAGGATCGTATTCGTAGACATACGTATACGAAGAGAAACAAGGAAAACCTATAGATTCTAACGAACCTCCTCGAGCTTACCATCCTTAAACCTATAGAACTTCGCCTCCCCCCTAACAGCACGGATAACATTCTCCAATAACTCACCGTCAACCTCGTCCCTACGATAAACAATTATCTTAATAGACTTTTCTCGAGACATGATTTAGAACACCACTAATACTCTTAATTCTCAATAATCATTAGATTTTTATGTCTTAATAACTCTTACAATTTATCAAACGAAATATAGCTTGCCACTAGTATTCTTGGGTGTGGTTTTGCCTGTCCTTTGAGGCTTTTTGCAAATAGTGCTACTCCTTGGAGTAGGATTTGGAGTTCTTGGAGCATTTTCTTGTTTGTTAGTTTCTCCTGTAGTGTTTTGACTGCCCATAGTAGTTTGTCCGCTTCTTCTGGTGCTGGTTTGTGGTCTGCTTCTGGGTTCATTGGTGTTGATTGTTGTAGCATAGCTATTATTCTGAATGCTTGTCTTGCCTCCTCATTTATTATATGAGTTATTGCTTCTTCCAGTGCTTGTAGTGGGTCGTAGTGGTTGGGGTCTTTGAGGAAGAGCCCTGCTGTGTATATCGGGATTTTCGAGAGTTCTGCCTGGTTCATTGGGTTGAGGAGTATTCCCTCGACTTTGCCGAGGATTTCGGGGTCTCTGCCCGTGTATGGGCCTAGGTGTAGTCTGTAGTAGCCTTTCATTATGAAGTAGTCGTTGACTGGGTAGTTGTCCCATATCAGGGGTTTCCTGCCAGTCGTCTCTATGAATTGCTCTACATCTCTAATGGTTATTTTGCTGGATACTACTCCTGGGCCTGTCCAGAATACCTTGATCTCGGGGCTTAGTTTTTCGCCTAGTTCTGACAGGTAGTCTTTCTTGATCCCCCAATAATGTGTTGGGCAGAACAGCATTGTCTTGGGGCTTAGTTCTCTGTAGACTTTGTTTGCGAGTGTTGCTTGTGCTTCTGCTAGTGATCGGTATCCTTTGCCTCTTAGTACTGGTGGTATATCGTCGAGGAGCAGGGCTATCGAGTCGTAGCCGGCGTTCATGACCTGCTGGTATTTCCGGAGGAGGATGTGGAGGT